>RZYX01000263.1 GCA_009930155.1 Clostridia bacterium
ATAATATTCCAAAAGTAATAATAAAATAAATAGACAACCAAAGCATAATAACTAATGTAAAAAAATTGCTTCTTGCAAAAAAATTAATCACTAATTCAAAAGGAGACATAAACTTAAAACTTTTTCATTTTAGCGATGGATTCAATCTTCGCTGTTGCCATTGCAATAGCAACATCTGAATCACCAATACTTTTTAAAAGTGCTTTAGCAGCCTCAAGTGATTTTGCTACTTCACTTTCAGACGTACCACCAATTGAAACAGCGCCATCTGCCAAAATAGTAACAGAATTTTCATCTACTTTAACATGTCCCCAATTGATAGCAACAATATCATGATTGCCATCTGTAAGTTCAATATCAATCACGCCTGCTTGTAAAAGTGCCACAACAGAAGCGTGGCTTGGGAGAACCCCAAACTCACCTTCTTTTCCAGGAAGTGTAACACTTTTTACATCATTAGCAAAAATCTGACCCTCAGGGGTCACAATTTCTAATTTTAATGTATTCATTTTTTGACCTTATCGCTTCTTAGCTTTTTAATTTTGCAGCTTTCTCAATTACTTCTTCAATACTTCCTACCATATAAAAAGCAGCTTCTGGTAAATCATCATACTTACCTTCTAAAATACCTTTAAACCCAGCAATAGATTCTTCAAGTGTAACATATTTTCCAGGACTTCCTGTAAATACTTCTGCAACGAAAAATGGTTGAGAAAGGAACCTTTCAATTTTACGAGCACGATCAACGGTTACTTTATCTTCTTCACTAAGCTCATCCATACCAAGAATTGCAATAATATCTTGTAAATCTTTATACTTTTGAAGAACTGCTTGTACGCCACGAGACACATTGTAGTGTTCAGCACCTAAAATCTCAGGATTAAGCATACGTGAACTAGAATCCAATGGATCAACTGCTGGATAAATACCTTTTTCTGCAATGGAACGATTAAGTACTGTCGTTGCATCTAAGTGAGCAAATACTGTTGCAGGAGCAGGATCTGTTAAGTCATCCGCAGGTACATAAACTGCTTGAACAGAAGTAATTGAACCTTTTTTAGTCGATGTAATTCTCTCTTGGAATTTACCCATTTCACTTGCAAGGGTTGGTTGATATCCAACGGCGGAAGGAATACGTCCAAGAAGAGCAGACATCTCTGCACCTGATTGAGAGAAACGGAAAATGTTGTCAATAAACATCAATACATCGAGTCCCATTTCATCACGGAAATATTCAGCCATTGTAAGACCAGTTAGTGCAATACGGTTACGTGCTCCTGGTGGTTCACTCATTTGTCCGTAGCATAGTGCAACTTTATCCAAAACGTTTGAATCTTTCATTTCATGGTAAAGGTCATTACCTTCACGCGTTCGCTCACCAACACCCGCAAATACTGAATAACCACTGTGTTTGAATGCAACATTGTGAATAAGTTCCATAATAATAACGGTTTTACCAACACCAGCACCACCGAAGAGACCAACTTTACCACCTTTTGCATAAGGAGCAAGAAGATCTACAACTTTAATACCTGTTTCAAAGATCTCAGATTTAGTGCTTTGTTCTTCAAATTTTGGTGGCTCTCTGTGAATTGACCATTTTGTTTTACCCGTAACAGGCTCACCTTGATCAATAACATCACCAACAACGTTAAAAATACGTCCTAAAACTTCTTCACCAACAGGAACTTGAATAGGATTTCCTAAAGCTTTAACTTCAATTCCTCTTGTCAAACCTTCACTCATATCCATCGCAATTGTTCTTACACGGTTGTCGCCCAAATGTGCAGCTACTTCAAGAATTAACTTTTGCTTTTTACCTTCTACTTCATAATTCACTTCAATCGCTTCATTGATTTTAGGAAGGTAGCCATTAAAATCGACGTCAACAACTGGACCCATAATCTGGCTA
>RZYX01000264.1 GCA_009930155.1 Clostridia bacterium
AAATTTAAATACAGAACATCGCTTGCCGGATTTGGATAAACCTCAATTTCAAGCTCTTCAGTAAACTGCTCCACAACACTCCCCCCACACTCACAATCCTCAACTACACAACCACAGCTATCAGTTTTTACAAGCCACATTACTCGGGGGTCGTAGGCAACACCTGCCATTATAAAGCCGTTGTCGGGGGTTTGTTTTATTGCTAATAATGATTTAACTCCTGTTGATCCTTCTGCAGAATAATAATGTTTCGATATGCTATCTCCATTTGGAGTAAGGTGAAACAAACCGTCATTATTATCATCCGTTACAGTTGCCCAAATATCTCCATTATTCGCAACAGTAATTGTTCCAATACCGGTGTATTCAGCTTCAATGCCATATTCCTTGTTCCAAACTTCATTAAAATCAGAATCCAACTTAATAAAACGATATTTCCTATTATAAAAAGGTTCCGAGATTGGAGTAGTAATATAACCTATTGGTAAAATGTACTCATTCTCAGATGTTACCCCAATTGTAAAAATTGCTCCATCCGGATAAGAAGGATGCCCATAATGCTTTGTCCATTGTTGATTCCCACCACTATCAGTTTTAACCAGATATCCATCTGTATTTCCCAGACCACATTCACCACCAATTAAAAACCCATTATCAGGAGTTTCGACAATACATAAACCCATATCTCTGCCACTTGTTCCGTACTTTTTATACCACAGCATATTACCATCGCTGTCGGTTTTTACAAGCAACACATCGCCATCTTCATCACTTTCGGTAGTGCAACCAACCAAAGCGTAACCACCATCCGATGTTTGAATATGATTGTAAAATACAGTATAATCTGGATTGTCAAAATAAAGTTTAGTCCAAAGTGTGTCGAAATTTTGGTTGAATTTCATCAATAGACAAATGTTATTGGCTTCGTTATTTAATGAGCCACACAAAGAATATCCACCATCAGTGTTCTCGATAAGAGAATTTCTGGTTCCATGATAATAATAATATGTTTCGTCTCCAAAACTTTTTTCCCATATAATATTGCCAAGGTAATCCGTATGGAAAAGAATTATTCTCAAATTGCCAGTAGGGTTAAATAACTCACGTCCACCACCTAAACAAATATAGCCATCATTATACTCATATACATTGGCAAGATTCGCTGCATAAAAGTTAGTGTATGTGTAGTTAAATCTTGTTGTTTGAGAAAAACAAAAAGAATTAAATATTAAGAATAGTATGTAAATATTTTTTTTCATAAAAAAGTAGTCAAGGATATTATTATCCTTGACTACAAATATACTAAATTTTTACTTCATAATACTGACCTGTTTTGAAAAATCTCCCATCTTCAAGACATAATTGCCCTCGCTAAGCTGAGACACATCAACTCTTTCCAAACCAAATCCATTTCTGATACTCTGCGTTAACACAAGCCTACCTTCAACATCGTAAATATCAATTTTACTTAGAGGTTTAGAGTCTATCAGCAAATATTCAATCCAAATTTCACTGCTAGCTGGTGTTGGGTAAACTTCAATCATATCGTTCAAATCAAAGTTCTCGGTAATTACATCCTCTACAATCGAAAAACGCATTGAGCGATCTTCAATAGGTAAAAAGATTTCCGGTGATTTCGACTCCGCTCAATCACCTAGCATTCGTTATCTAAGGTGACTGAGCGGAGTCGAAGTCACCGACACCAAAATCCTCATTCCTTTACAAACCACTCACACCCTTGTTCTGAATCAGAAGTGAACCTAACAAAATAATTTCCCTGTTTAAGCCCACTTACATCTATAGTGTTTTCCCAACCTAACAACTCGTTTGTAATCAATAGGCGACCAAGGTTATCATAGATTTCAACCCTTACATCCTTTGTGTTTTCTGGTAAATTTAAATACAGAAC
>RZYX01000265.1 GCA_009930155.1 Clostridia bacterium
ACAAGAAAGAATTTGGAAACTACAGGATGAACAGGCTGCTACAGAATTAGCAAATCAAGCTGAAGAAGAAAGATTAGCTAAGCTAAAAGAAATAGCTGAGAAACGATTTAGTCTTGAGAATGAACTTTTGAGACTGCAGGGTAAAGAAGTTGAGGCGGTCGCAAGAGAAAGACTAAAAGAGCTTGAAACCCTTGATGAATCGTTACATCCTTTGCAGAAAAAAATATGGTTATTACAAGACGAACAAGAAGCAACTGAAGCCGCCAATCAGGTACTTGAAGAAAGAAAAGATAAGATAATTTCTGCAATAAAAGAAGAGAGTGATGCAATACTTGAAATGTATCAAAATAGGGTAGATTTGGCACAGGAAAAATTATCTGAAGCTGAAAGTTTACTTGACAGGTCTTTTGATGCCGAAAAAGAAAAGCTTGAAACTTATTATACTGATATAATTGAAGGTTTTTCTGCGGCAATTGAGGCAAGTACAAGTCATTTGTCAGAACTTACTTCTCTTGCAGATAGTTTAAAAAGTACAAGAAAGAGCATGTTTCAAGGTTCGCAACCTGAAGTATCTTATCAGCTTACTCAGGCAAGGCTTTTTGGTGCGATCTCAAGTGCAAAGTCTGGTAATTTTGACCCTGCATTGTCTTTACAAGATGATTTGTCAGTGCTGACTCAAGATACCACTGTTTTTCATAAGAGCTTTGAGGATTATCAAAGAGATTTTTATAAAACTTATCAAGGTATTGCTGAACTTGAAAAACTTACAGATAACCAGGTAAGTGAAACTCAGCAAGTAATTGATAGTCTTGAGGAAAGAAAAGCTCAGGCAGAATCACAACATAGTGCCGAGATTGAAAAGCTACAAGCTCAGATTGATGCGGTTAAAGGTATAGATACTACAGTTTTAAGTTTAAGCGAAGCTATCAGGGTATATCAATCTGCCAAAAATGAGCTTGATACAGCACAACAAGATCTTGAAAGATTTCAGTTATACCAAGCAGAATTACAGGTTGATTTAGCAAGTAAAAGCTTAACTGAGTTAAGAAGAATATATGAAGCTTTAGTATCGCAAGATTTTAATTTGCCAGGATTTGCAGGTGGGGGGGTAGCGACAGGTCCAGAATCAGGATATCCTGTTATGCTACACGGCACAGAAATAATAACACCTATAAATAAAGTTTCCTCTGGTGAAGGTGTTGTTAGCAATGACGAACTTATTGCGGAAATAAAAAGTTTAAAAGCTGAAATAGCAGCTGGAAATTATGCGATTGCAAAAAATACATTGAAAACTAGCAAGACACTTGAAAGGTTCGATTATAATGGTCTTCCACCTGAAAGAGAGGCGGTATAATGAAGCTTGTTAGACCAACTGAAATAAATGACACAACTTTAAACAGCACAAATGTTGCAGAAAATGACTACTCTGTATACTCCTCCAGTTCAACATATGCCACAGGTAACAGGGTAATTGTTAAAACAGGGGTTCATAAAATTTATGAATCCTTGGTTGACAGCAACCAGGGGAATTATCCACCAAGCAACACAACAGGCACATCTCCAAAGTGGCTTGAGGTTGGTGCGACAAATGCTTGGAAAATGTTTGATGATAAAACAAACACACAAACTGTAAATACAGGTACTATTGAAATAGAAATTGAGCCTGGCAGGGTGAATACAATAGCTTGTCTTAATGTGGAAGCAAAAACAGTAACAGTTGAAATGGTTTCCGGAGTAGACATTGTATACTCAAAAACAAAGAATATGCAAGAAGCCGTTGCGACAACTTGGTATGAATACTTTTTTGAACCAATTAAACAACAAAGCAATGCTCTTTTTCTTGATGTTCCAATTTATGGGGATGCTACAACAACTGTAACTATAGATAATGCATTATCT
>RZYX01000076.1 GCA_009930155.1 Clostridia bacterium
GAACATGCACGGGTAAACTACCGCCGTATTTATGGTCAGCAATATAGAAAAGCTGTTGAAAGAGCTGGGTGTATAAAATACTCACAAGAAAATTAAAAGAACTGTCATTGTCGGGAATAAGGGCAAAAAGTGCTACTTTCTTCTCACCAATCGTTGACAGCTCAAGTTCATCGGTGGCTGTAAGTGAAGCTAGACTTTCAAGGTTAAACTTTTCAAGCCTTGCAGCAAGAGTTATCTGAATGCTTTTTAATGTCTTTGCACTGCCACTATGATAATCACGATAATATTTAACTGCAATATGCTCTGGGTTATCATCCTCGAGCTTTGCGAATAGCTCGTCAAGAGGACTTAAATATTCTTCGTTGTCCTCGCTCACCTCACCTGCTCTTAAGAGTTCCATAACCATAGGAAAATTTTGTTCATCCTCCGGTGCCTCATATTTAAGATAAAACACTAAAGCTAGTAGCAACATTGATGCTGCGGTGTCCCAAAATGGATCATTACTCTGAGATCCCTTTGGTGTTGTGGACTTAAAAAAATTTGTGACAAGTTTTTGCACATCGTTGTCATTTTTAAGATACACGAATGGATTATAGCAATGGCTCTTATTCATATTAATAAGGTCAAGTACCCGTACCTCATAGCCATAGTTTTCAAGTAGGCAACCTGTATCTCTTAAAATCTCACCTTTAGGGTCCAGAACAACAAAGGAGGTGTTAGCCTGCATGATGTTTGGCTTACAATAAAAGCGGGTTTTGCCTGCTCCAGAACCACCACAAACAAGAACATTAAGATTTCTTCTATGCTTCTTTCCATCAAGACCAATGCGGACGTTTTGTGTTAAAAGTTTATTTGCATACTGATTTTTGTCACGGTACTTTTTGTTTATAGTATCAGCACTACCCCACTTAGCAGAGCCATGTTCTTCTCGTCGTCGATAATTCCGCCGTGTAGAGAAATAAATACCAACACCCATTCCATACGAACACAAGCAAGTGAGGACAGTTTTTACACTGTCCTCACAAACTTCTATATTAAATGGACTGCTAGTTATCAAAGACAAGTTTTCTACAATTTTTATTAATCCCCCGCTTATATCAGGCGCAATTAAAAGTGCCAGCCATACGACAGGAATGATGCCCAAAACAGAAAACACAAGATTTATTTTTAGGTCATTATCGCTCCTCATGACAACTACTCATTCTTTCTATTACTCTAAATTTCTTTTTAGATACATCAGCTGTTTTGATGATTAACTCATCAACTAAATCTGTGGGATGATGTTTGCTAATCAAACTGTCACGAAATTTGCTCAGTGCTTTTATCATAACTCCACGCTCATATTTATCCAGTGTCAAATAATGCTGATTCGATGTCATCCTTTTTCCTCCATTATCTTTAATAGTTTCTTTGTTTTGCTCAAAGCTATTTTATATATTGTCCTCAACACCTATAATTTTATAGCAAATTTTAACAAGTAACCTTGCATTTCATAAGCATCGACTAAATTTAATCTCTTACACCTTATTCATTGCCGTAAAGGTCATATGCTTTACAGATTATTTTCTTTTACTCCATGCAGTTTTTAAAAGCTAAATATCTTAATTCAAATAATAATAAATATCCTTCATTATTAATTACCTCTCCTTCTTCTTATTTGATTTCTTTTTAGGCAAAGGCTGATGATGTTTTGTCTGCTGAGGAATATTTTTCTTCATTGTGTCTTTTGCTTTTTCTTCCTTTACAGAAACTTCGTTTCCCTGTTCTTTGCGGCCTTGAATTATCTCACGCAACTTTTCTTGAACTGAATTTTTTTCAGTTCCCGTAATACCCTTTGCGTAAGTCTTGTGCTTCTCTAATGACAGCTCGGACAGAGGGCTTTTTTCTATCTTTGCTGGCAAGGGGTTTGATTGTGATTGAACCTCCTTTTGATTTGAATTTAATGGTATATCACGGGGTAATTTATAGGCTTCATCCTTTTTTGAAACTTCAAAACTTATTTCACTTTTATCAAGATTTTTGTTCTCAAGGTCCTCTTTTACTGTATTTACAATAGATACTTTCTCAACTGCTGACACAAGATTAAACCGCTCTACAATCCTGCTGATTTTTGCGGCGTCTTCAGCCCTTGCAATTACATCTGCAACAGCACCTGGACTTTTATCCTCCTTATCCCTTAAAACACAATATAAAACTCCATACCGTTTTGCTTCCTGTTGAAATTTTTTAAGGTCCTCATTTTTTACTGTAAATACTTTAAGTTCCTTGCCCGAGCGCAGCATACTTGTAAGACGTGATTTGCCTTTAGTCTTCTTTTCATCTTTCAAAATAGAGTAAAGAAGAACGGCAAGATTTTTTGTACCATCGCCTGTTATTTTTGCAGCTACCTCAAACCCTTCAAGTGACATACGGACAATTTGTTCAGCTGCGTCTCCTCCATTGTTCATCTTTTTGCTTCTCCTTTCTTTGACTTTGAATTTTTTCATCTTTTTCAACTTGCTCTAAGTTCATCACAATTGTTGGAGAACGGCTCTCAATGTCATCACATAAATTCACATCCACTCTTATTTGTTTAATCCTTTTAGAGCACTCTGATATTTTCTTTTTGACACCACTTAATTGCTCCGGACTTGTAATCTTCCTTGTTTCATTCCAAAGCTTTTGTCGTTCTTTTTTCAGCTCTTCTGCCTGAGATTTTATTAATTCTTTATATAAAGAAAGCTCCCCCATCGTATCAATATGATGCGAATAGAGGAGCTTTGCCTGTGCTGATATTTTATCAAGTTTCATCAAGTCTTCTTTTAAAAGATAGTGAAGTCTTGCATTGTTTCTTGTTGTGCCTTTTGGCAATATCCCAAGCTTGTAACAATAGTGAAGATATAGACCACCAAGACCACCTTTGTTTTTTGCAATCAGCATGCTGTGCCGGGTAATATTTCTATAATTATTTGATTTAATAGCTGGTTGTATAACTTGATATTTAGCAGATAATGAATTGCCCTTAATGCGTTCAAAAATACGCTCTTTAGTATATTCAGAACCAAGCTGATGAATCCGAATTGATTTTGCATATTCTTTTGGTTTTATAGTAGCGTACTTTCTGCTATCACGAAAATCAAAGCTATATCCCATTTTGGAAAGTTGCTTGAAAAAGTCATCTTTCTTATACGAATGTGAGATGGCCTCGTCAATTGCTTCTTTTGCAAGATTGTACCTCGTAGGCATTCCCGATTTGTCTGCTCTATACAAATATGAATGCGTTTTATATGAGTCAGCATTCTCTATAATAGACAGACCATATTCTTTACAAAAACCATCAGACAAGTCTCTAAATTTTTTCAAGTTTGCCTTGTTGTCATAATACCTTTTCCCATCCACAAATGAAGTAGAGTTAATAACAAAATGATTGTGTAAACAATTTGTATTTAAATGTGTTGCAACGACAACTTGAAATCGTTCACCCCACATTTTCTCGGCAAGTTTTACACCAATCTCATGTGCTGTCTTTTCGTCAACCTCATTTGGAGCAAAACTTTGAAATGCGTGAAATGCAATAATTTCACTTTCATCAGCAAATTGTTTTTTAGTAATTACCATCTCGCTTCTTGCTGTTGCAAAATTACAGTTTACTCCATCAACATACCTTTGGGTATCCGCCGCAGTTGTTTTCTTTGACTTAGATGCATAGTCCATAACATCTCTTAAGCCCTGATACTCATCATCTGTTATCTCTAGTTTATTAGTTGTCTTTTCAGGATTGGTAGCATAGTCAATTGAGTGATCAAGTCTGCCTTTAACATCCCACACCCAACAAACAGCCATGACATCACACCTTTGTGGGTAAAAGATATTTATCTCTGATTTCAAGCTGGAATTTTGACCACTTCTTAGCTTCATCCTTAAACATTAAAACATCCACAAACCCGAGAGCATTTGCTTTGGCAGCAATTTGATTAACACGATTACCGATTACTGAAATTTCACGCATTGTATCATAGAATTCATCGTCTGGTTTTTCGTGAAGTTCATACCCTGCAATCATCTGACGCAAAAAAGTTTCTCTGGAAAGGCCCGACTTTTTAACCTTTTTATTAAAATCCTGTGTCTCATTTTTATCAAGTCTGAATAGCACTTGAACATTTCTTTTTCTCATTTATTTATAATCCTTTCTGTAGATTACTTTATTTGTCTTAAAAAGCAATATTCGTATTGTTTAATAAACGGGGGTTTGGGGGTGCCCCCCCAAGTAAGAGAATTTGGGTTATCCAAATTCAGTGCTCGGTAAGACAATGTTTTAAATTGTATTCTTAGACCTTAGTACCGAAGAGTACTTTAAAATGCTTGACAACACCCTCATAAATATTATTAATGTGCTCATTAAAAATACAATCACTATAACAGAAATTTTAATCATAACAATCATCACATAGATCCATTTCTCCTCCCTTCTTGCAATCAAAGTCGCAATTACAAGCATCACATTCAAAACAATAATCATCACAAGATAAGTGTTTTTCATCAACAAAAGAATCACTTCTATCAAAAAAATAACAACCACAATCAAACCATGAATGTTCGATATCTTCGCATTCTAAATACTCATAATTAAAGTATTCATCGTAGCTGAATAATCTATCACTAAGCATTTTTATATTGTAATTATTCATATGATTTAACCTCTTTTATCTTTCGTATTCTTTTTTATTAGTGTTAATTGAGATAGATTTAACACCACTTGCAGTTTCAATAAACTTTTCTGGATTTTTAAAACGAAATGAGTATCTATTTTGTTGTTCATCGGTAAGACTTTTAAAAATTTCACTTTCAAAAGGTGCAGAACAAACAAAAAAAGGGCCTGAAATCACATCAATCATTACTCTGTTCTGGTCATAAATAGCCCGATTAAGATCAAGGTTTTTCAGCTTGCCATCCTCGTTACAAACTATTGCAACCTCATCGTGAAAGGGCATAATCTCCTCGATATTCCCACCAACAACTTCTTGCATTGATTTAAGATCTACACCTATCTCAACCATTTTAGGTTCTCTCATCGGCTCTACAAGCAAAACTTTAATAGTCTGTTTTTCCCAAAACACCTCTTCAGGCCTAACTCTTGTTCCAACAAGGTATTCTGTTTTAATTCCATCAACTTTATTCATCTTTCCTCTTCCTTTCACTTTGTTTTTAAAAGCATTAGCCAATCTAATAAGATATAAAACAGCCGATAAGTTTTTAAAAACCTATCAGCTATGCAATATATTTAATTGATTTTCAATACAACATAAAAACTTCAAATTGGATTATTAAAAATTCATGATGTAAATTTTTATAACATAAACACTTAACATAACTATCTTATCTTTCTTTGTCATTCTCTTTTTGTTTTGTATCGGATTCACAATTATCCGATTGTTCTGCATCAACGATTTCATGTTCTTTTTTATCCATATTGAGAAGAATATTTAGCTCATCTAACCGACCTGTTTTTTCTTTGATTTCCATTTCTTTTGGAAAAGGGCGTTGCACTTCAGCCTTGGCATTTAACATCTGCCTCTTAGTATTTTCAAGTTTTTCAGCAGTAATTTTGAGCCGATTTTGCATGCTATCAAGAACATTATCAATTCTAGTGATATTCCCGTGAATATCAGAACCAAGCGATACTCTGTGAGACAAATTGCTTTTTAGGGTTAGTTGATATTCCCGTTCTACAGCATCAAATTCAAGGTTAATTTTAAATCCACGATACATACCGAGTGGAACAGGATTAGAGTTAGTCATTTCTTTACACGCATTAATAATCGCTTTACCTGAATGTGATTTTTCAGTAAAAACCTTTTCACCAATTCTCATGGGTGAGAATTTATCTTTTGCATTCAGAGTGTTTTTCTCAAGAGTATCAAGGTCTTTTTCAAAACCAATTATGCGTTCTTCAAGAGATTTAATTTCTCGTGGAAACACCTTTATAAGCTTATCTTCAAGCGCATATCTCTCACTTAAGTGGCTCTGCTTTAGAAGCTTTAATTTTGATACCTGAATATCCAAATCCATCTTTTCCTTAATATGAGGGTTTCCTGTTGCTAGCATCTTAATTTCAGCATAAGACAATGCAGTTTCATCCACATCTTCCGCTGAACGGACAGGAGATTTACTTGTCATAATCTGAGAAATAAAGTTCTGTTTGTTCTCAACAAGCTGATATAAATAAGCGTCAAAGGTCTGTTCAGTTACATATCTAAAGATCTCAACCTTTTCATTTTCATTGCCTTGTCGGACAATACGGCCACTGCGTTGCTCTAAATCAGACGGCCTCCACGGGCAATCACAATCATGAAGTGCGATTAGTTTATCTTGCACATTTGTGCCAGCGCCCATCTTTGCAGTTGATCCAAACAAAACCCTTACATCACCTTTACGCACTTTTGCGAATAGTTCTTTCTTCTTCGTCTCACTGTTTGCATCATGAATAAACTTTAACTGTTCTGCTGGTATCCCTCTTTCAACAAGTTTATCCTTAATATCCTGATAAACAGAAAAAGTTCCATCGCTCTTGGGCGTAGATAAATCACAAAACACAAGTTGTGCTGAACTCTTACCTACACTTTCTCCCCAAATACGATAGATATTATCAACACAAGCATTAATTTTGCTATTCTCAAAATCAGGTAACATATCATTTATTAGCCTTTGGTCGAGAGCAAGTTTTCGTCCATCACTTGTAATTTTTAGCATATTATCAACAGAACTATCCACCATCTTATTACGGACACGGTCTGCTCTTTCTGAAAGTTCTGCCACCATTTCGCACTGTAATCTACTAGGTTTTACAGCAACATTATGGTAAGTGGCCTCTGGAACAGGAAGATTTAACATATCAGCAGTCTGAATATCTGCAACCTCTTTAAACATACACATAAGCTCCGGTAGATTGTAAAACTTTGCAAATCTTGTCTTTGCTCTATATCCCGTACCTTCTGGTGCAAGCTCAATTGCTGTAACCGTTTCCCCAAAAGTTGACGCCCACGCATCAAAATTTTGAAGCCCATTTTGCTGTAGTGTATTATACTGCAAATACCGTTGAATCGTATAAAGCTCTACCATTGAATTTGAAATTGGAGTGCCTGTAGCAAAGATTAAACCACGGCTTCCTGTAAGCTCATCAAGGTATCTTGCTTTCATAAACAAGTCGCTTGATTTCATTGCTTCTGTCTGTGCTATACCTCCAACATTTCTCATTTTAGTATAAAGATATAGATTCTTATAATAATGACTTTCATCAACGAACACTCTATCTACACCTAATTCTTCAAAGGTTACTACATCATCTTTTCTTGATTGGTCATTTAATTTATCCAGTTTCAACCTTATAGATTTCCTTGTTTTCTCTAGCTGTTTCACTGAAAAATTATCCCCACGGTTGTTTTTTAACTCTGCAATGCCATTCATCGCTTCGTCAAGTTGTCCCTCAAGAGTTGCTCTTTGTCTCTCAATACTCATTGGTATTTTTTCAAACTGTGAATGACCAATGATAACCGCATCATATTCTCCGGTTGCAATACGACCACAAAACTTCTTGCGGTTTTTAGTCTCAAAGTCTTTCTTAGTTGCTACCAAAATATTGGCACTTGGATATAGCTGTAAAAACTCTGATGCCCACTGTTCTGTCAAGTGATTTGGAACAACAAACAGAGATTTATTGCACAGTCCAAGTCTTTTTGATTCCATTGCAGCAGCTACCATTTCAAAAGTTTTTCCCGCTCCCACACAATGTGCAAGAAGTGTGTTACCACCATACATAATATGCGCAACTGCATTTACTTGATGGGGTTGTAATGTGATTTCAGGATTGATACCAACAAAAGTAATATGACTTCCATCATACTCACGAGGCCGAATAGAATTAAACTTATCGTTATATATTCGTATCAAACGCTCTCTGCGCTGTGGGTCTTTCCACACCCAATCTTCAAAATCTGCTTTGATTTGTTCTTGTTTACCTTGTGCAATTGCAGTTTCTCTTTTATTTAGTATTGCTTTCTTTTTACCGTCAACATCTTCGACATAATCAAAGATACGCACATCTTTTAAGTTAAGGGTTTCTTCTATAATTTTATAAGCATTGATACGGGAAGTACCATAAGTGTTATATGCCTTTATATTACTTCTATCATAACTTTTACCCTCAATACTCCATTCTGAATTAAACTGTGAATAGTGAACTTTAATGTTCCATTGAGCGTATCTTGGCGTGTCTAAAAGATCAAACATAAATTCTCTTACTTCTTCAAAAGGAAGCCAGGAAGCTCCAAGTCGAACAGATATTTCACTTGCTGTCAAACCTTTAGGCTGCACCTTTTCGAGTGCCTTTACATTTGGTTCAAATAATAAGCTAACCGCAACTGCCCTTTTTGCACTTTCAAGTTTTTCCCTAACATTGCCTGAAAGGTATTCATCTGCAGTCTGATAAACAGGCACATCTTCTTTACCTTTTGGTGTAGGAATGCGAAAGATAACTCCTTTAAGATCTGCTTCAATTTCACCTGAATTTTTTCCGGTAAGCTCACACATAAATCTCATATCCACGCAAGCTCTTTCAGCAATCGATACCGCCAGCGCCTCACTTGAAATATCTACAGAAGTAACAAGATTATGAGGTTTAATAGTCCTCTTTGAAAACATATCAGCCTTTCGTTCAAGGTTTCCGCTCTCATCAATTATCTCAAGTGAGCAAAGTAAACAATAACTACTATCACTCGAGAAAGCCGCGTTATTTGCACGGCTGTTAACGAGTCCATATTTCTTTGTAAACAAATCATAAAACTCATTTAATCGTTCTTGTTCAAATATTATTTCTGTTTCAGGATAGTCATTAGTCTGCTTTTCAATAAGAATACGGACACAATCTCGTAGTTCAATTAGTCCCTTAATACGACTCATAGAAGTTGCTGAGGCTTCTATAGGAAACATACAGCTATTCTCTCTAAAATATATTGAACCATCAACTAAGGTATAAGAAAAGTTTCGAACCGTTGGATCTGCTGGAATATAACTATTGTCGTCTTCTGTCAATACACTCATTTCATACTCCGTAATTTTTGCATGGATGTTTGGTATAACATCAGAAAGCATTGTTTCAAGGTCTTGTCCGTCATAATGTATACAAGC
>RZYX01000266.1 GCA_009930155.1 Clostridia bacterium
CAATTTATGTATCTGCTGGTTCAGGGCTGACAATAAATAATGCAACATTCCTTAATAATGAAGCCATAAACGGCGGGGCAATTTATTTTGCAACCGGGTATAATTTTGCCTACATAAATATGGCTGAATTTAGTGATAATTCTGCCACAAATGGTGGAGCAATCTATTCGCAAGAAGCATTAATCTTGGGCGAGAGCAGTTCAAGCAACATTAATTTTAGTCACAATTCAGCGGTAAAGGGTGGGGCAATCTATGCCACAAATTCGCTGACCCTCTCTCACAATGTTTTCTTCTCTTTCAACACTGCGACAGATGGTGGGGCAATTTATGCGACTGCAGATCTCACCATATCTTGTGCAAACTTCTTTTCAAACATTGCTGTGACTTCGGGTGGAGCAATCTATGTCACAGGTGAAAATATTGTTGCAATCAATTCTATGAACGCAAATCAGACTTTATCTCAAACAATCTTTTCTAAAAATATTGCAACAAGTGGCGGAGCGATTTATTTCAACAATTCCCAGTTGTCTTTGGCAGGAACTCTTTTAACAGGCAATTATGCGCTGACAGGCGGAGCAATATATGCAGTTGCAGGCACAGTGACAGTTGAGAGCGGAACAAATCTTTCTTCAAATGGAAAGAATGGCGACCAAACTGTGTCGCAATATGGTGGAGCCGTGGCATTGTTTGGCTCAAGCACTCTTCTTTTGAGTGGCACAATCAGCGGGAATTTCTCTTCCAGATTTGGCGGAGGCATCTATTCCACAGGCACTTCAAAAATTACTCTTAAAGAAACTGCAGTAATAACTCAAAATGCGTCGAGTATCTATGGCGGAGGGCTTTATATTTGCGGAAGCAGTAGATTGACGATGAATGGATTAATTTCCTCCAACACAGCAGCCATTGGTGGCGGTGGAATATATTACACTTCATCAAATTCTCAAAGTGAATTTATAAGTGGAAACATTTCTCAAAATAGTGCAGGATTTGGCGGAGGGCTCTATTTATCTTGTGCCGAAAACGACTCTTCACTCACGCTAAAAGGCACTGCGTTCAATTCAAACACAGCAACAAACTCATCAAGCGCTGAAGTGTATGTCGAAAATGACACAGTTCTAGTCATAACTTACTCGACGATTTTTGGGAATATTTTCGTTGCGTCTTCTTCCGAGATGGCTTATGGACGCTTGGAAATTGGGGAATCGGCAGTTGTTAGCAGTGTGTATCTCACTCGTTATTCTTATATCGTTGTCACAAGCGATTTGAAATCCTATGCAAATTCAAATGTGGATAAATATATTAACATTATAATTGCTGATTCGGCATCTTTATATAAGAAAAATGTCTTGCAAAACAAAATCCTTGTTAAGTTTAACAACAACGCGTCTTTGCTGGCAAGCAATAAGGACTTTTTCACTCTTGAACTTGGAAATGACGAGAGTGGTGCTCCAATCAAAGGCTATTGTTTGTTTGCAAACGATGAAGAAGGCAAAAACTATCTTGAAATAGAAGAAGTTGCTGAATATATCTATATCAATCCATGTGGTGGAACACTCATTTATAATGGAATTTCCTACACAACAACCTTTGCAGTCAGTTTGAAAGAAGACTCAAACATCACTCTTTCATTCCTTGACAATATTACTGGAGACCGCATAGGATATTCACTTAATGCACAAGCGTATGTTGGCAAGAATGAAAGTGGAAAAATTGTTGGTGAGAACTTTAATTCAAACAAAAATAAACCTGTTCTAACTCTAACCCTTGAAGCACAATGGGTGGAGCGTGAGTTCCAAATAATCACTTATATTAACACAAACATTGAAAATAGACCATATAATGACAGTCCTATCGGCAGTTATAATTATACTTCAAGCCTAACGATA
>RZYX01000267.1 GCA_009930155.1 Clostridia bacterium
CATGGAAACCAGGATGCTTCACTGGCCCGACAGCATGTTCACCTTGCTCAAGGAGTTGTATTGGGTGGTAATGTTATCATAGGGAATTCAGCTTTTATTGATACGGGTGCCTGTGTAAAGAGAGGTACGAAGATTGCAGTTGAAACTTTCGTGGGGCAGGGAGAAACGGTATCTTAACGGGTTTCTGCGCAATCTAGAGGTTTATAGGGCACGAAATTATCAGAATAAACTGACCAATGTGGCCGGAATATAATTGCTTGTAAAGGCACAGTATGGGGACTATACTGAAATTAAGATATAAGTTTACGAAGAACGGAGGCTGGTTAATATGGCAAAAAGTGAAGTGTTGGTAAAGGTTAAAGAGCTTATAGCGGCACCAAGCTGCTATTCTGAATTAAAGACTATAGCACAAGAGTATTTGGCAGCAGTAGGAACTGCCAATGAAAAAGCTGCCGGTAAAGAGTTGATTGCTGAGTTGGAGGAAGATGTAGAAACCATTGATGAGGTTATGGCGTTTTTGAATTCAGAAAAAGCTGTTGAAATTCTCGGCAAAGAAACTGTTGCAGCTATGCTAGAGCAGGGGAAAAAGATCAAGACCGCAGGTGGCAAGTACTGCTTCTGTCCGGCTTGCGTTGCTGGAAAGGCAATACTAGATATGAAGGATGAAATGTAGGTGAAACTACTGATGGTTATTGTCATAAGAAGAATCGCTCCCAAAAGATATAATAGACTTAGGCTAACAACGCGCTAGTTAAATGGAATGAACAAATGTCTTTAATTAAAGAAAATATAGACATCACACAAACCTTTAAAAATGACTTAATTCTATCTTTCATAGGCATCACCTTCTTATTAGTGGTTGACTCACCAAAATAACGAGCCAATATACTTAGCGAAAGATATGTCATGAGAGATAAAACTATAACTAGCGCAGAAGGTTGTTGCCCTTGCATTGCAAGCCTAAATCTATTATGCTTTCATCATACTACATTTTTGTAGCTTGGTCTAACTAGAATCAATTGCAAGCGGGTATTCCAACAAAATAGTGCAGTCCTATTGATAAGTTTGAATGCAAAAGTAAGTTATTATTGGCAGTAGTGTACATGCAAATGGTGCCACATACTGTTTATGTGTAGCTGGGAGATGGCATGAATGATATCGGATGAAGCTTTTGAAAAAATAGCAAAAGCGTTTTGTGGCGATGAACTACAGTTATTTGCTTATAAAACTGGGCCTAAATTAGTTGCCTTTTTCAATAAATATTTTCAGACTCAAGATGTTTATGGACAAGGTTT
Source organism: Clostridia bacterium (assembly GCA_009930155.1). The sequence continues at coordinate 1,296 of RZYX01000267.1, forward strand.
TCCGACTCGATGGTTTTATGTGTCAGAAAAGCTTAAGCGTATTTATGACATGCAAGAATTTAACAAATTTTTAAATATAATTTTAAATCTAGACTATATTTTAAAAGAATTTCCTAAACTGAATTTTGACAAGGCAAGGGCGGCAGAAAGAATTAAATCCATTTTAGAATTCTTACAAGATGTCTTAAAGCAAGATTCATGCTATATCACGTATTATGACAAAGAATACCATTTGCTTTCCCAAAGTGATGATTTGCAATTAATAGGAGAAGGTGGATTTGCCAATGTTTATAAACAGAAATCAACGGGTCTTGCCATCAAAAAACTAAAGGAAGAATTCTTATCACAAAAAAGTATTGTGAGTAGATTCAAACGTGAATATGAAATCATGATGTCTTTAAAAGACGTATCTGGAATAGTTAAGGCTTATAATTTCAATCAATCTGAGCATAGTTATTCAATGGAAATGGCTGAAAGTACATTGTACAAAAGTATTGAAAATAATTTGATTGATAATAACAGTAAGGTTGAGTATATACGTCAAATTTTAACAATAATGAGTAAAGTTCATTCTAGAAA
>RZYX01000268.1 GCA_009930155.1 Clostridia bacterium
AATGAAACTGTCGGAAAATCTATTTTCCCAACAGTATCAAAACCAGTTATACCAGCAGTTCAGCAACCACAACCAATTACGCCAGTTCAGCCAGTTACGCCAACCACCCCAACAAAGCCAACTGGACTTGATTCAACTGTTCCGCCAGGCCTAGACGCTGACGTAGTATTGCTTGCTAAAGCTATTCGCCAACACGAAAGCGGCAACAGGGCTGTTTTACCAGGCGAGGGCGCAGAAGTTGGCGGCGCTTCAAGATATCAATATACTCACGGCACTTGGAAATCAGTTGCCCAAAAATACTTAAAAGATGCTAATGCACCAATGACTTTAGAAAACGAAAATAGGGCAACCTATCTTCGTATTTTAGATTGGAAAAAGAAAGGCTATAACCCAGCACAAATTGCTTCAATGTGGAATGCTGGCGAAGGTAAACCAAACGCATACGCAGAAAACTGGCGAGGTGTTAATAAATGGGGCGTTAAATACGACACCCCAGCTTATGTTGAAAAGGTTTACTCTACTTATAAAGGATTAAAAGGCGAATACGAAAAAACAAATAAACCAGTTGAGCCATTATCAGACGAAGAATTAACTCGTAATATTTTAGCTAAAGCCAGAAAAGATGCTGGCGGCCAATTAGACGAACAACAAGAGGCTGAAATTAAGCGCCAAATTGAAATACAAAAAAACTCACTTAAACAACTTATTGGCCAAGCGGAAGGGCTTGGGGTTGATAAAACTTTGGCAACACGTTTGGTTGAAAACGGAATGTATGACAAATTGCAAGAATTAATGGAAGCTAGCGGCGCTGCCAAAAAAATGGAAGACACAACTAAAAACGGCTTTAAGTTTGCAGTTAATATGCTAACCGAAGCAGAACAAATGCTTGGCAAATTATACGGCCAAACTTTAGCAATGCATTCTAAAGACGAAAAAGAAAGACAGCAAAGCAAACAAGATTTACACGACCAAACACTTAAATTAATCCAACAAATTAGAAAAAATAAAGCAGAGGGCAAAGACACGACTAGGCTAGAAAAAACTTTATCCGATGTAACTGGTGTTGCTACAACTGAATTTGAAGATTTATATGACGTTCAAAACCTAACTAAAGGCCAGGTTATTGGGGCTTCTGCACAAACTGTTTTAGATGCTCTTGGTGGAAGTTTTACAAAGGCTGGTGTTAAGGCTATTGAATCTAGGGTAGCAGGAAAGGCGGCACAAACTTTTGCCCCAAACCTTGCTAGCGGCCTAGTAAAACAAAGCGGCAGCCAAATACTTGGCAACGTAGCCAGAACAGCTGGCGCACTAGGCAGAGAAGGCGCACAGGTTGGCTTAGGCTATGGTTTATCGCAAGGTATGATGGAAGACAAGAGTTTAGGGGAAACATTAGTTCAGGGGGCTGCTGGCGGTGTTGTTGGTGGCGTTTTTGGGGCTGCCTTAGGTGCTGCTACTTCTGGAATATCTTCTAAAATATATAACAAGGCGGTAAACAAGAACTTGGCCGAATTAAGCGGACAGGCAACAAAAACAACTGATAAATTAAATATATTACAGAAAGCTGGTGTTAGAATTTCAAACACTTACGTAAAACCATCTACAAGAGATATTAATAATGGCTACAAGACAACAAACCTTGCCAAATATGACGTTGGCGGTCCGATTGACAAATCTCTGCCAAAAGTGCAAACTAAGTTAAAAAACTACACCGACCAATTAAATGAATATATTAAATTACGTGGTGATGAACCAACTTTGCAATACGGAAGCGTAATCGATGAATTAGAATTAAAATACAGCCAAAATAAAAGAGTTGGTGCTATTGCTGACAGTTTACGTGAAATAGAAAAAGTTAAGAACGAATTA
>RZYX01000077.1 GCA_009930155.1 Clostridia bacterium
ATTAAACAATTATTTAGCATTGATGAATTCAATGGACGAAATGTAGAGATATTTACAGATAAAATTTTAGCAGCCCATCGTTATGAGTATGGCTATTAAGACAATGGAGGAATTTATTATGACAAATACTATACAAAAAACAACCCAACCAATGGAAATGCCATCTTTCGCAGGGTATGAAAAAAGAACTTACACCGTTGATGAAATACAGGATATTTTAAATATCAGTAGAACTACCGCTTACGAGTTAGTAAAAATGGATAACTTTAAAGTAATAAGAGTAGGAAGAACAATTCGCATTTCTAAAAGAAGTTTTGATGAATGGTTAGACAATCAAATTTAATGTCAAATGTGCAATTTATAGATATAAATCGTTTTTGTACCTTTGTTGGTTTTTCATTTTTATCCTAAAATATAGCCAAGTCAATAACTTGGCTATATTTTATAGGAGGAATGATTTTATGAAAGACACAATAATAGCAGCCGAAAAAGGCACCTATACTGTTGAGGAAATACAGACCATTCTTGGCATTGGTAGAAATGCTGCTTACGAGTTAATTAAAATGGATTATTTTAAAGTTATACGATTAGGAAGAACTATTCGCATAACGAAAAAAAGTTTTGATGCATGGTTTGATGAGTAAGGAGAAATGTTTATGGACTCAAAAATTACATCTTTTGAAGGATATGAAAAACGCACATACACTGTAACAGAAATACAAGATATTTTAGGTGTAAGTCAACCAACGATTTATAACTTGATAAAACAAAATTTATTCCATTGCGTTAAAATTGGCAGGGCAATTCGTGTTTCCAAAAAAAAGTTTTGATGAATGGTTAGATTATGGAAGTCAGTCAGGAGGTACAAATGGAAAGTGAAGCAACACTTGTTCGACAAAAGAAAAGTATGTCGATTCCTGAAATGGGTAGACTTCTTGGACTTAAAAAGACAGAGTCGTATTATCTGCTACATAAAGGTTTCTTTGAAATTATAACCATTGGCAATAATATGCGAGTTATGGTAGATAGTTTTGAAGAATGGTATGCAGGGCAATTTCACTATAAAAAAGTTGATGGTCCTGCACCCGGAAGTAAATGGACAGATACAACAATGTCTATTACAGAAACCGCTGAATTGATAGGTATTTCAAACTGGGAGATTTATGAGTTAATTAAAATTAAACCGTTCAAAATCACCACAATCAGCAATAAAAAGCGTGTCAACAAAGAGAGCTTTGAACAATGGTACAACAATCAAACAAAATATAAAAAGATAAATACATAGGAGGATATTATTATGGCATCAATCGTAAAAAGGAAAAGTAAATATTCAGTAGTCTACACTTGTGAAGATGAAAACGGAGTTAAACGACAAAAGTGGGAAACCTTTTCGTCAAATGCTGCCGCCAAAAAAAGAAAAACCGAAGTAGAGTTTCAACAAAATAAAGGAACCTTTATTGTCCCTACCGCAAAAACTGTTTCAGACCTATTAACAGAGTATGTTTCAATCTATGGAGTGAATACTTGGGCATTATCAACTTACGAAGCAAGACGAGCACTTATAGACAACTATGTTAATCCTGTTATTGGTGATAAAAAGTTAGATGATATTTCTCCAAGAATGATGGATAAATTTTATCGTGAGCTACTTACTATGCCAAGCGCTCAAAGACCATATTCAAAAAACAACGAAGAATGCGTAAGTCCTCGCAGAGTAAGAGAAATACACAAGCTACTACGCAGTGCTTTTAACCAAGCAGTTAAGTGGGAGCTTATGGCGAGAAATCCAGTAGAACACGCTACATTACCTAAAGCTGAAGAAAGTGTACGAGAAATTTGGGATGTTGATACACTATTAAAAGCATTAGATATTTGTACTGATGATATTCTAACTTTGGCTATATCTATTGCTTTTGCTTGTTCTCTTAGAATGGGTGAAATGTTAGGACTAACTTGGGATTGCGTAGAAATGTCAAACAACAGCATTGAAAACCAAACAGCATTTATCTATGTGGATAAAGAATTACAGCGAGTAAGCAAAGCTGCAATGCAAGACCTTGGTAGTAAGGATATTATGAAAGTGTTCCCTGCAATATTATCAGGCAATCACACAGCATTAGTTCTTAAAACTCCCAAAACTAAAACTTCAACTCGTAGAATTTATTTGCCCGAAACAGTCGCTCGGTTACTTCAAGAACGAAAAGCATATATTGAAGAAATGAAAGACTTAATGGGAGATGAGTTTGTAGACCACAATTTAGTTTTTTGTGGCAATACAGGACACCCTATTGAGGGGCAAATTATCAACCGTGCATTAGGAAAACTTATTAAAGATAACGACCTACCTAAAATAGTATTTCATAGCCTTAGACACTCAAGTATAACTTACAAACTAAAGATTAACGGTGGTGATATTAAAGCTGTTCAGGGCGATGCAGGACACGCACAGGCTTCTAAAATGACAATAGAGAGATACTCTCATATCGTTGATGAAGATAGACGATTTAACGCAAAGCAATTCGATGATATGTTCTTTGGCAAAAAAGAAAAACCTGTTCAAGAGGTTGAACAAGCTGTATCAGAAGAAAACGAAACTCTAAAATTGCTTAGACTATTAGAGAGTAAACCTGAATTATTAACCACTCTGAAAACTCTTGCACAAGCACTATAAACAAACAAGCACAAGACACCACGTTTTATCGAATGTGATGTCTTGTGCTTTTATAATATCTAATGTATAATATGGTAAATGGAACATAGTCCAAGCTTTTAGAAACTTGCTAAAAACTCTCTAAATTGAGTATATAGAAAGTGCAATAATTAGCTATAATTTGCTTGTAATGAGTATTACCTACATATTCGAAAAACCCTTATTTGACGGTACTTTATTGTACTTGGTATCACTTGAAAAAAGTGTAGAGCCTGTTCTCCTAAGGGAGAGGGCGGGGGTTCAAATCCCTCTATGCGTGCCATACTTACAATAAAAATAGATACACAGTGCTTAAATGCTCTGCGTATCTATTTTTGCTTTTATATGCCCAAAACAGTGAACGGCTTTATAGATTTATCAGTTCTATGTTTTTAGCAAGAAATATGCGTGCTGGTTAAATCGTTTAAATAGTTGGGCGAGCAAAGCTAAAATTTTTAAATCTCATAATATGGCGTGATTATTACTCACGATTGATTTTTTATAATACTCCAACATCAAGATTATATCGTAACTATGTACTTTTCCCTTTTTTTAGCAGTCTAATTATATAAGTTAAAATAGTTTACAAATGAACCTTGAAAATGGTATGATTAAATCAATAATTGTAGAAAAAGGGGGTTTGCATTTTTGAATATATTTGAAGTAATTACAAACAACAATATACATAATGGGCAAAAACAAGTTATGTCAATAAGAACAGATAAAGGTGACTACCGAAGCTATACTTATAATCAGATGTTCCAAGAGGTAGAGCAAGTTACGGACAAGTTAAAGGTAGCAGGGATAAATCCTGGTGACAGAATTGTTATTGTTGCAGAAAATTCGCCCGAATGGAATATTGCCTATTTATCTATTATGGCATCTAGATGTACAGCAGTTTTAATTGATAGTTCATTGCCAAAGCAGGAGATTCTCCGTTTGATAGAGATGTCGGATGCTAGATGCATTTTTGCTTCCCCTAAAGTAAACAAAAAACTTGATTGTATTATTTCGGATACGATTCCAGTATTAAATATACTATTAAAAGCAGAACCCTTTGATGGACATTTATTTAAAATTGCACAAACTGTTCAAGATACGATTGATGGTGACGAGGAAGTTGCCTTTATTATTTACTCATCAGGTACAACAAAAACTGCAACAGGAATTATGCACACTCATGAGTCAATGATTGGAACAACAAATGCGGCAATTGATTTTAATCGTTTGAAAAGCACTGAAAAAATGTTGGTTGTTATTCCAAACAGCCACATTTATGGCGTTGTAACTTCTATGTTAGGCCCATTAATGTTGGGAGCATCTATGCACTTTATAGAATCTATGACAGGTGAAAATGTGCTAAAAGCGTTTGCAGAGTATAAGCCTACTGTATTTTCTTGCGTACCTAGAGTGTTTGAAATGTTTGAAAAGCAGATATTAGAAAAAATTAATAGCAAAAAAATTACATCAGTGATTTTTAAGTGTTTCTTTCCTATGTGTATGAGCCTAAGAAAAAAGACAGGAATAAATCTTGGTAAAACAATTTTCAAAAGTATTCACAAAGGTTTTGGCGGACAAATTCGTGTTTTTTGTGCAGCAGGCTCGCCTATAAAGCTTGACACAATACGGTTTTATTATGGCGTAGGTTTAAATCTATTTTTAAACTATGGGTTAACAGAAACGAATGTGCCTGTAATTGCTAACAGTTATAAGAATTATACTACAGATTCTTGTGGAAAGCCGTATCCTAATGTTCAAATTAAATTGGTTGAACTTGATGAAAACGGTAACAACGAAATTTATTTAAAAACTCCATATATAATGAAGGGGTATTTTAGAGATGAAGAAGCAAATGCTGCCGCCTTTGAAGATGGATGGTTCAAAACAGGTGACATTGGAACGCTAAATGAAAATGGGGATATTAGCATTGTTGGTCGCTGCAAAGATAATATTGTTTTATCTACAGGTAAAAAAGTAACACCTGATGACATTGAATCTGGGTATGAATCAATATTAGGCGTTAAGGAACTTGTTATCTGTGGCGTTCCTGCAATAGCTGGTGGCTATGATGAAATACATGCTTTTGTTGTACAAGATAACAATTCTTCGATGACTCAAGAAGCTATCCAAAACAATGTTTTTGAAAAAGGTGCAACACTTTCTCAATATATGAAAATATCACAGATACACTTTGTAGAAGAAATACCAAAAACATCATTGCAAAAACCAAAGCGATATTTGCTTAAAAACATTGCAATTGAGCGTCAAAATATAATTGATAATACAACAACTGAAAAATTAAAAGTAGAAAAGAAATGTGGCACACAAGATGTTATCATTGATCTAATTCAAAATGTACATAAGACCGATATTGCAATTTCATCCAACACTCGAATTTTTGAAGATATTGGACTTGATTCACTTAATGGCATTGAACTTGATTTGTTAATTGAAGAAAATTTTGGAAAAAGCATTGCACATTGCTTTAAACCACAAATTACAATTGGACAGATAATTTTGGAACTTGAAGAATCAGTAGTAACGGATAAAGATGAATTTTTCGGCAAAAACTTTCCTGCGGAGAAAGTTAAATTTGATTATTTTTGGTTCAAATTATATAGTTTTATAATTCGTTTTATTTATAGGGTAGAAGTCAAAGGTATTGAAAATTTACCGCTAAACAACGGTTATATTATATGTCCAAATCATCAATCGAATTTTGACTTTTTATGGGTTACCGCAAAATTTCAAAAACATTAATTTCAAAAACTTGGTTGTATGGCAAAAAAAGAATTGTTCAATAACTCCTTATCTAGCAAACTTTTTTCAAGAGTGTGTGGTATGATTCCAATTGACAGAGGAAATCATAATTCACATGCGTTTGGGCTTTGCAAGCAAAAGCTTAAAGAGGGATGGAATATTTTGATTTATCCTGAAGGAACTAGAACTAAAAACGGAGAGATTGGCGAATTTATGAAGGGTGCGGCAACGCTATCTGTTACAGAAAAGGTGCCAATTGTACCCGTGAAAATCAAGGGAGGTTTCGAAACCTTTCCATCACAAAACAAGTTGCCAAAATTATTTGACTTTAAAAATATGAGAAGATTTCGCATAGAAATTGTTTTTGCTGCTCCTATTTATAATATCAATATGGATGTTGATAGTTTAAACACAAAATTAAAATCTATTGTTACAAGTATGTAGGTATGCTTTTTTGTAAATAGTATCAAGAACTGTAAATGAGCAAGAATAATCCTTTAATAAAACAATTTTATGTAGTAAAACAAGCTGGTTTATCAAAGTAACTTACACAGTTATTTTTGATGTACCAGCTTTTTATTTGCGTATTATGTGCATCACTTTAACACATAAAATAGATATATGGCTTATAAAATAAGCATTCTCATATGTGCTAAATAAAACACAAATAAAAAGTGAAATGTTTTATACTTCTGTCTATTATATTGAAAAATGTATTGGATTTTTGTGAGATTCGTGATATTATTAGTTCAGACTATTTATAAGGATAGTTTCATAACAACATATGAAGGGAGTTTATTTAGAATGGTTAAATATGTTTATCTTTTCTCAGAAGGCAACGGCTCAATGAAAGCACTGCTTGGTGGTAAGGGTGCAAACCTTGCAGAAATGACAAATTTGGGAATGCCTGTTCCACAAGGCTTTACAATCACAACAGAGGCTTGCACAAAATATTATGAGGATGGCGAAAAGATTTCTCCTGAAGTTGAGGTAGAAATTTATGAGTATCTTAAGAAGATGGAAGCAATAACGGGAAAGAACTTCGGTGATGTTAACAATCCTTTACTTGTTTCAGTTCGTTCGGGCGCTCGTGCATCAATGCCTGGTATGATGGATACTATTCTTAATCTTGGTCTTAATGATGAGGTTGTTGTTGGTCTTGCAAATCTTACAAACAATGAGCGTTTTGCTTATGATAGCTATCGCCGTTTCATTCAGATGTATTCTGATGTTGTTATGGAGATTCCAAAGAAGCGTTTTGAAGTTATCATTGATGAAGTAAAAGAGAAAAGGGGCGTAAAGCTCGATACAGAACTTAACACTGATGATCTTCGTGAAATGGTTAAAGTGTTTAAAGCTCTTTATAAGCAGGAGGTTGGCTCAGATTTTCCAGTAGATCCAAAGGAGCAACTTTTGGGAGCTGTTAAGGCTGTTTTCAGAAGTTGGGATAATGAAAGAGCTATTTACTATCGCCGTATGAACGATATTCCAGCATCATGGGGTACAGCTGTTAATGTTCAGGCAATGGTGTTTGGTAATATGGGTGATGATTCTGGTACTGGTGTTGCATTTACAAGAGATCCTGCAATAGGAACCAAGAATCTTTATGGCGAGTTTCTTATTAATGCACAAGGTGAGGATGTTGTTGCTGGTGTTCGTACACCACAGCCAATTGCACACCTTAAAGATATAATGCCTGATATTTATGAGCAGTTCGCAAATATAGCAAATGCACTTGAACAGCATTATAAAGATATGCAGGATATGGAGTTCACAATAGAAAAGGGCAAGCTTTATATGCTTCAGACTCGTAACGGAAAGAGAACAGCTGCTGCTGCTCTTAAAGTTGCTTGTGACCTTGTTGATGAGGGTATGATTACAAAAGAGGAAGCGTTGCTTATGGTTGATCCAAAGCAGCTTGATGCTCTTCTTCATCCTCAGTTTGATACAGCGGCACTTAAAGTTGCTGAAGCTGTAGCATCAGCACTTCCAGCATCGCCTGGAGCTGCATGTGGTAGAGTTGCTTTTACTGCACAAGAGGCAATTGAAATAAGCAAAACGGGCGAGCCTGTTATTCTTGTTCGTCTTGAAACATCTCCTGAAGATATTGAAGGAATGCATGTTTCACAGGGTATTCTTACAGTTCGTGGTGGTATGACATCTCATGCAGCAGTTGTTGCAAGAGGAATGGGTACTTGTTGCGTTTCAGGATGCGGTGAAATCAGCATTAGTGATGCTGACCATTCATTTACTGTTGCAGGCAAGACAATAAAAGGTGGCGAGTTCATTTCACTTGATGGAGGCACAGGAAAAATATATCTTGAGAAAATTCCAACAGTTGAAGCTACAATCTCGGGCTATTTTGGCCGCTTTATGGGCTGGACTGATGAAGTTAGAAGCCTTGATGTTAGAACAAACGCAGATACACCAAATGATGCCAAACAAGCATTTGGATTTGGTGCACAGGGAATTGGTCTTTGCCGTACAGAGCATATGTTCTTTGAGGGCGTAAGAATTGCAGCAATGCGTGAAATGATTGTTTCAAAGACAGTTGGGCAGAGAATATCAGCTCTTAAAAAACTTCTTCCAATGCAGCAGAGTGACTTTGAAGAAATCTATGTAGCAATGCAGGGTAGCCCTGTAACCATAAGACTTCTTGACCCACCACTTCATGAATTCCTTCCAACAGACGAGGAAGATATAAAGTCATTGGCAGCAGAGATGAATCTTACAGTTGCAGACATTAAGGCAGTTATCACTGAACTCCATGAGTTTAACCCAATGATGGGTCATAGAGGATGCCGTCTTGCAGTATCATATCCTGAAATTGCACAGATGCAGGCAACAGCTATTATTCAGGCTGCAATTTCAGTAATTAGGCGTACAGGAATGAACGTTATTCCTGAAATTATGATTCCTCTTGTAGGAGACATTAACGAGCTTAAATATGTTAAAAGTATTATTGTTTCTACAGCAGACGAAATAATTGAAAAGAGTGGCGTGGAGCTTAAATACCATGTCGGTACAATGATTGAAATTCCAAGAGCTGCACTTATTGCAGATGAAATTGCAAAGGAAGCAGAGTTCTTTAGCTTTGGTACAAATGACCTCACACAGATGACCTTTGGTTTCTCTCGTGATGATGCTGGCAAATTCCTTAGTGATTACTATAGTAAGAAGATTTTTGAGTCTGATCCATTTGCAAAACTTGATCAAAACGGTGTTGGTAAGCTTGTTGAGATGGCTGCAACCCTTGGTCGTAGTTCACGCCCTGACATTAAGCTCGGAATTTGCGGAGAGCATGGCGGAGATCCATCATCTGTTGAGTTTTGTCATCGTATAGGACTCAATTATGTGTCTTGTTCACCATTCCGTGTTCCAATTGCTCGTCTTGCGGCAGCACAGGCACAGATAAAATTCCCAAGATAAAAGCAGTTATTATACAGCCAAAGCACTGTCGAGTAATCGGCAGTGCTTTTTATCATTGTACTCTTTAGGACAAATAACCACCGGCTCTGCCGGTGTGGATAAAAATCTTTAGATACAAGAAAAACCTCCTTTTGATATAATGATGAGGGTTT
>RZYX01000078.1 GCA_009930155.1 Clostridia bacterium
TCACAAGAAATGCACGATATTGTTATTGGTCTTGTTATTAATATTCTTGAGTTCGGCTGGTGTGTAGATTTATGGAAAGTACATGTTTAGAACACAACCATCGACTTTATCATTAGATGTCGGAAATTCAATATAAATTTTATCCCAATAGTTTTTATCTGTTAATGCTTTTAATACTGAGGCAAAACCCTGATATAAAAAGCCTCTTGAAGCTTCTTTTCCACCCATAATATTCTCCTCTTTTCAAAACTTGTTCTGAGTATTTTTTTATCTATATAGGATTAACAAGTTTGTTATAGGTTGTTCCCATATTTATCTACTAACTGTCTTGTACTAACTCAGCCATTTTTTTATAATTTTCTTTGACTAATGGTGGAGCGATGATTGACATTTTACCAGCAAATTGAAATACCCATCCATAAAAAGTAGGGCTAACCGAAACAGGAGCAAATACTTTAAAGCAGTTACTTCCTAAAGTTTGTGTTTTTACATCTTCACCAAACTTGTCAATTATCACTTTCATTAGGTCGTTTGTGCATTTTAGCTCAACGGTTTCGGTTTTTCCGTCATACATATAAAAAATATTCTTTACATACTCAGCTGCATTAAAATCAACTGGAGCTAAAACACTATTTGTATCGATAACTTCTGTCTTAGCCATGCGGTCAACACGAAATGTTCTTATCTCATCGTAGTTGCTTGAATAACCTATCATATAATAGTGATCATCGTTCCAAGCGAGGGCATATGGGCTAACTTCATATATCTGACCATTGTGTTTATATGTAATTTCTTTATCCGCTGTATAGTCGATATATTTAAATGTGATGTTCTTTTTGCTGTTAATTGCAGTATGTATTTTGTCGATAGTGTAATAAATTTCCTCGTTAGTAGGCTTTACTCGTTTGTCTATAAATAGCTGTCTATTAAGTTCATCAGCTTGATGAACGCTAACTAATGTAGCCAATTTTTCAACTAAACGCTTGCTTTTCTTAGTTGTAATTAGTTTTGAAGATTCCACAGCATCTACTAACAATTTCACTTCAGCTAACTCAAATCTTCTACTACCAATATAAAACAAGTTTTGTGAAGAACGAACGGTAATAATATCAACACCAATTTCTTCAAGCAAGGAAATATTAGCTGCAACTGCTTTTCGTGCAATATCTACACCACGACTTTTCATCTCTGCAATAATTTGCACTGTGGATAGGGGGTGGTTCTCGTCTGTTAGCTCATTTAAAAGCTTATATAAATATAAAATTTTAGATTTTGATTCCATATCATCACCTGCTTAATATCAAATATCTCTTAGTCTTTTCTCAAACTCTTATAAAGTTCTTTTGCCATTGAATCCATAACTTTTTGATAAAAGTCTGGGTCGTTAAATAATTTTTGGAACGAGTCGTTATTTTCAAGGAAACAGCGAGTAACAATATCTTTGAATTTGTCAGGGAATAAGCTGTTTACAAACATTTCAGGGTTATTGTCTTTAGCATACTTCTTGAATTTTTTAACATCATTATCATTAATAAACATTTGATAGATACCTTCAATAATAACTCTGTCGCCCTCAGTAAAATTACCACCAAAGCGTTCATTAACCTTATCAATAATACTTTGAAGTGTATCTTTCTTTTTGTTTTGATTTGCGGGGCTTATGTTGTTAGCTGGGGTAAGTTCGACAGATTTCTTTTCCAGTGTAATTGCACCATTAAATGTTTCTGTAAGCGATGCGTACTCTAATTTAATTTTTTCATCTATATCAATAAACACCTTATCACCAGTTGGTAGCAGTTTAACAAGATGAGTTGTATAAAGAAATTCGTTAAATAAATCTTCATCGTGAAGTCTAACTAATTGAGTAACATAAGAATAAGCCTTGTTGAACTTACGAACATAATCACGAGCAATAAATCTCTCATCATCGCTTAATTCTTCAAAGCGTTCTATTACTGGTTTAAACATTCCAGCAAGCCGTCCTAAAGCAGAATCTGTTTGTTTCTTATCCGCTTGTAAAGTCATAAATTGTTTGAATTTTGCTACATCATCAAAATTATAAAGCATATAATCTTTAATTTTATTTCTTAAATCATAAACTTTATTTAAGTCAGTATTGCCATCAAGCAATGTTGACTCAAAGAACGGTTGGAAAGATTTTTTAATATCTTCTTCATTGTTCTCAAAATCCATTACAAAAGTATTATCCTTACCATAACAAGTTCTATTTAATCTTGAAAGAGTTTGCACAGCAGTAACGCTCTTTAATTTTTTATCAACATACATTGAATGTAATAGTGGTTCATCAAACCCTGTTTGATATTTATTAGCAACAACTAAAATATTAAACTTATTACTACGGAATGCCTTGCGGAACTTTTTATCCGTAGTTATGTATTTGCCATTTTCATCTATGTTCATGTTAGCTTCTGTATAATCGATGCCATCAAGAGAAACAGTACCTGAAAAAGCTACCATTACAGCCGAACCTGCTGATTCTTGTGGGTGTTTCTTTAAATAATCTTCAATAGCTTTATAATATCTAACAGCATTTGCTCTTGAATCGGCAACAACCATAGCTTTGCCTTTGCCACCAATTTGAAAACGACCATTTTGCAAGAAATTAGCCATAATCATTTCTGTTTTTTGTGTAATAGTGTAACCGTGTTCTCTATAATATTTAAACAATGCTTTTGCAGCAGCACCTTCAATAAGTTCAGGGTTATCTTCCGAAACTTTTACAAGTTTAAAAGCTTCTTTTATCGTTGTATAGTTTGCCAATACATCAAGAATAAACCTTTCCTCAATAGCTTGTCGCATTGAATAGATATGGAAAGGCTCGGTTTTTTGCGTATCTTTATTATATCTGCCAAAAAGTTCAATAGTAGTATCTTTTGGTGTAGCAGTAAAAGCAAAGAAAGATTGATTTGCGTGTCTGCCTTGACCAACAACTGCGTTTACATACTCCTCGGTTAAATCAACTTCACTAACATCTATGCCTTCATCTTCGGCATATTCTTTAACAGCAACGCCCATATCTATAAGCGAGCGGCGAAGTGTTTTTGCACTTTCTCCACTTTGTCCTTGATGTGCTTCATCTATAATTACAGCAAACTTACTGCCATCCATTTTATCTAAATCTTTGTAAGCGAATAAGAATTTTTGTATCGTACAAATTATAATGCGTTTTTTATCGTTTATAGCATCTGCAAGACCTTTAGAACGTTTTTTGTCATCAATCGCTTCCACAAGTCCTGTTTTATGCTCAAAACTGTTTATTGTATCTTGAAGTTGCGAGTCGAGAACAACTCTATTAGTAACAACGATTACAGTGTTAAAAATAGGGTTATTTTCTTCATCGTGAATAGATGCCAAACGATAAGCTATCCAAGCAATAGAGTTTGATTTGCCAGAGCCAGCTGAATGTTCAATAAGATAATTCTGCCCAGCTCCGTTTGTTTTTACATCTCGAAGAACTTCTTTAACAACATCGTATTGATGATAACGAGGGAATATCAGTTTTTCTTTTTTAACTTCTTTTGAAATCCCATTTTTAACAACTTCTTCTTTTTCTACTACAAAAGAAATAAATCTATGCACTAAATCAAGAAGTGAATCTCTTTGCAACACTTCTTCCCAAAGATAAGAAGTTGCATATCCGTTTTTATTTTCAGGGTTGCCTTTGCCGCCAGTTTTGCCAGCACCACCAGACCCTTGGTTAAAAGGCATAAAATAGGTGCTACCATCTTTTAATTGTGTTGTCATCCATGTTTCGTAAAGGTCAACAGCAAAATATATCAAAAAGCGATGATTCAGTCTAAAGCAAAATTCTTTAGAACTTCTATCGTTTTTAAACTGGTTAATAGCACATTCGTAATCTTGCCCTGTTAATTGGTTTTTAAGCTCTAACGCAACAACAGGAATACCATTGATAGTAAGCACCATATCAATAGTATTACTATGATGAGGAGAATATCTAAACTGACGGGTACATCCTAAAATGTTAGCATCGTAAAGTTCTTTTAAGGAATCATTAAGTACGGATTCTGGTTTGAAATAGCACATTTTCAGCTTAACGCCCAAATCTTCAATACCATTACGCAAAACATAAATAAGCCCTTGATTTGCTATTGTATCTTCTAAACGACGATACAGTTTTTCAGGGGCACTCTCGCCATAATATTTTTTGTAACGTTCCCAAGCCTTGCTTTGTGTTTTCTCGATAAACTCAACTAAAACATCAAGATAGATACATCTATCAACATCATGGGAACGATTATGTAGCCAAATGCCATCATCGGATTGACCGATAAATTGTTCGTAGCCACCTTTAGGGCTTATTAAGAAAGATTCAATATCACGCTCGAACCTTTTTTCGCTTTTATCCATAAGAACTTTTCCTTTCTGCTAAGATTTATTTTTTTAATATAATGGTCTTTGCTAAATTTAAAACTGGTTTACCGTATTTTTTTACACCAACTACTGCCACAGCAACCACGCTTAAAAGACCACCAGATTTTTTTATTCCACCTGCAACTTCATTTATGTTTTTATGGTCATCTTTATTTAACTTTTTATTCTGAAAGCGATTCGCCATTTGAAATTACCTCCAATAATTTTTCACCACTTATAGTTACAGATATGCAGTCATACTCTTTTGTGTTTTCTATGCAAAATTGCTTTTCGGTTTCAATAAAACCAGTGGTGTTTTCGTATATTTTTTCAAACTCTGAGTTTTTGTGAGCATATTCAATAGTTTTTAATGTTGTAAAATCTATGTTTTGAATTTTTTCAATGCCTAAATCATAAACTCTTTGTGCGTTATCAGTATCTCCAACAATGGAATATGTCGCAGCAAGTAAGTTAGTTGATTTTAAGTACAAATCAAAATACTCTTTAATTTGGTCATATTCATCATCTTTGCTATTTAAGTATCCACTTTGGGTAAATTCTCTAATATACTGCATTGCAGTTGATTTAGGCAATGACTTAAACTCGCTAACCCTACGCTTAAATGTTTCAGCAATTTGATTTTGTGCAGTAGTAATGTTTTGCCTGCCTTGGCTTATTTCAAGCATACGGGTTGTTTCATCTTTTTGTGATAATGCAAGCATTACGCTTTGCTTACCAGCATTTAGCAAACCTATACGGTCGTCCATTTGCCCATATTCTATTCTTTTTACTGTATCAAGAGTTGTTTCAATTAGCCCTGCAAGCTCATTCATTTGTTGTTGCATATACATATTATGATAATTGTTTGCAATATCTTTTGCTGGGTTTCCAGCTATGTAATCACGGCTTTTTATAGATAATGGAGTAACAATTTTATTTTTGCCGTTTTCACCAATTTTCATAAGGGTAGCCCATTCTTTACCCGTTTTGCTGTTTTCCATTATGAAAACTTCGCCCTTGTCAAATGCTTGTTGAAACTCTGTTGGAATTTGAACAACATATTCAGTAGCTTTATGAATTTTGTCGGCAATATCTGCAAGATTTACACATTGAAACACCTGATTTAAAACGCCTTTAAAGTCGACAGAAAGTTTATCTTCACGAAGTTCAAGCACTTTTCCATAAACTACTTCAACCTGTTCAGGTTCTAAAATTTTTATATCATTATCAGCTTTTATTAAATCTTCCAAAATATCACCCCTTAAATAGCTTCTTTTTTGCCTGTTACATATTCATAGATTAAAGACTTTTTGTAGTCGTTTACTTTTTCAATTTTGGTTTGTTTGATTGAGATTAGCTTGTCTATTTGAGAGCATTTTTTATCGAGGTAGTTTGCGATTTGGGTTTGTTCGGTTAAAGACGGAACGGTAATAGTTAAAGAATTAAAATTTTGTGCAGGTAATCGCCATCTACCTAAGTTTGCAGCACCTTGACCAAAAGCATAGAACACTTTGTTCTTATAATATGTTTGTAAAACATACAAGAAGTATTTATCATTCATTTTTTTGTTTTTCAATACAAAAACTCTATAATCAGGACTTGTTACTCCGTTATATTCAGATATACCAATACCTCCAGTTAATAAGTCCATGTGATTCATGGCAAAATCACCTACTTCTACCATCTGATAATTAGAGTATGAGTTTGCCATTTGACCAACATTATTATTAATATCTTTTACTTTCAAGCCGTTTTGAGTAATTGAAAGCACCGTGTCAGGCTCTTTGCCAATAATAATCTTTTTAATAGTAAATATTGATTTTATTGTACTTATATTATAACTTGCATTTATCTCGCCAATCCATTCAATGCCGCTATCTTTCATAGGGGCGGTTTTGTCTAAGCCTTTTGTAACAACCTCAGTAATAAGCGACTGCTTATATGCTTTCAGCTTTTCAATCTGCTGTTCTTGGTTGGAGATGAGAGAATCAACTTTTTTGCATTTGATGTTAAGTGTTTCAACTATTTTTGCTTGTTCTTCTAAACTTGGAAAAGCAACCATTCTTTTTAAGATGTTGCTTGAAGAAAGTCTTAATCTGATTTCTAAAATTCCATTAGCATATCTTCTTAACTCCTTATGAAAAGGTTGTGATTGAAAAATATAGTTCAGAAATTCCAAATTATCATTTTCATTAGGTTTTAGGACATAATAAACAGGGCTAACACACCCAAAGTAATTACATATACCAACTGAACCAATTAAAATATTCATGCTATTTGCAACAATTGTCTTGGGGTATGCAAGCTTATATTCTGCATAGTTTTCTTTCGCAACATTACCTTGAGCACCTTTTTCTTCATACGGAATAACCCCAAGCTTGTTTGTTAACGATAATACTTCGGTTGTCTTTACTGGATTGTTGCTTTCTTTAATTTCAGTTAAGTGCCATTGTAATCTCTCTGTTTCCCAATCTTTTGGTATCTCGCCAATCCACGCTATACCACTATCTTTCATTTCTCTATTCATTCCCAAACAACTCCTTCATTAGAATTGTTTCTTCTTCCTCTAATAGTTTAATCTCTGCAAAAATATCATCGGAAGCTACTGGAGCAATAAATTTATAGAAAAGTCTTGTAAATGGTATTTCATAGCCGATTTTGTCTTTTGTTCTATCTAAAAATGCGTGCTCATTATATGGCAACACATTCTTTTTGATGTATTCATCAATATTATCTGTTAGCGGTATTGTTTCCCTGTCAGCTTTTGATTTATCAGGTTGCGCTTTGCCTTTTTTTAGAATTGGTTTTCCATTTTCATCACAAATAGGGGTTTGCACAGAAACTTTGGTGAAGCCGAAAAACTCGTTGTCAAATACCTTTGATTCAACTGTTAAATTGTCTTTTGTATATACTTCGTCCTCAAATCCTGCATAAGCATTCATAATAAGCTCAATGCAGTTGTCATCAAGGTCAACACGCTTGCTGCCAATATTTTTTCTGCGTTTTATAAAGCATTTTGACGCATCAATAAGTTGCACCTTACCTAAACGGTTAGAGGCTTTATTTTTTGAGATAATCCAAACATAAGTTGAAATACCAGTATTGTAAAATAAATCTGTTGGAAGTTGAACTACTGCTTCAACTAAATCGCCCTCAATTAAATATCTTCTAATTTCAGATGCACCGCTACCAGCATCGCCTGTAAAAAGTGATGAGCCGTTTTGTATAATAGCCATTCTGCCAGCGTTTTCTTTTAGCTTTTTAACGCCATTAAGCATAAACAGCATTTGTCCGTCAGAAATAGCAGGAAGTCCTGCACCAAAACGTCCGTCAAAACCTCTTTTAGCTTCTTTTTCTACTTCGTTTTTCTCTCTTTTCCAGTCAATGCCGAAAGGTGGGTTAGAGATTATGTAATCAAATTCATATCCGTCAAACTTATCATCAGACAAAGTATCGCCATACATCATGCCAGATGCGTTACCACCCTTAATAAGCATATCCGCTTTCGCAATAGCGTAAGTTTCAGGGTTAAATTCTTGCCCAAAACAAGTAAGGTCAGCTTCATCGCTAATTGTTTGCAAGCGTTCAGTTAAACAGCCAAGCATCTGTGAAGTACCCATTGTCATATCATAAGCTGTTTTAGTGCAACCGTTTTCGCTTATTTCTTCTTTTTCAGGCGAAACTAAAAGCTCTGTCATAAGATAAATAATATCTCTACTTGTAAAATGTGCTCCTGCTTGTTCGTCATAGCTTTCAGAAAATTTACGGATAAGTTCTTCAAAAATATATCCCATATCAGCCGATGTGATTTTATCAGGGGACATATCTGCCTTTTTAGAGTTAAACGCTTGCAAAGTTACAAATAACACACCACCATCGGACATTGTTTTAACTTCGTTTTCAAATTTGAAATTAGCGATTATATCTTTTACATTTGCAGAAAACCCTTGAAGATAGTTATCGAAATTCGCCTCGATATTATCAGGGTCTGCAATTAGTTTTGCAAAGTCAAATTTGCTTGTATTGTAAAAAGAGTAGCCAGAGATTTTGCTTAAAATACCATCTCGAACTTGCCCCTCAACATTTTGAGAGTTTAATTTTTCGCTCATTTCAACTACTGCTTGCTTTGTTGGCGCTAAAGCATCATCAAAGCGTTTTATAACAGTCATTGGAAGAATAACTTTGCCATATTCGTGAGGCTTAAAGAGCCCTACCAAATGGGTTGCAATTTCCCACACTAAGTTAGCTTTCTCCTGAATATTTGTATTGGTTTGTTTTTGTAATTCGTTTATTGACATTTTTTATTCCCCCACAATTTCTACGACATCACCAATATCGCAATTTAAAACTTCACATATCTTTACTAAAGTAGAAAGATTTACGCATTCATCGTTATTAAGTTTTTGCATTGTGCTATAACTTATTTCAGCTTTTTCTTTAATATCTTTCTTCTTCAAATGGTTATCAATCATTAGTTTCCATAATTTTTTATAACTTACTTTCATTACTGCACCTCAAAATAGTATGTTGTAAATATAAACTCAATTGTAAAGTAAAACGCTATACCCATAAAAAATATAACAGAAGAAAAACCTTTAAAAATATAATATTGGATATATTGCAATTTACTTTACAAA
>RZYX01000269.1 GCA_009930155.1 Clostridia bacterium
CTCACTAAGCGCTTAGCGCACCTGCTGGGGATGGAAAACTAAAATTAAGCCCAATTAAAGAATCCGTGTCCGCTTTGGTACAGATTTTTATTTGTACCCTAAAGAATGAAACTTCTTTCGCACTCAAATATATGTTGGATTTTGCTTGTTTGTCCAAGTCTTCCATTATAGTTTTTTTAATTTCTAAAAAAGGGCTAGAGACACTATTGGATTGAACTTTTTGCAATAGCAAAGTAGCTTTAACTCTGATTTCGTCATCTTGATGCATTTGATAATGATTTAAAATCTTTATACTTATCTCTTTCTCTTCCTCATAGTTGTCGCATAAGGCTGTTTGATTTTGAATATGAAAAGCCTCTTTAAGTCTCAAATAATTTCGAATAGAATATAAAATGTAAAGAACCAATGTTAAAAGAACAACAATATATACAACTATATAAAAAGTAGCTGCTATTTGGCTAGTTAATGCAATAGTCCAATATGTCTGATAACTATTCACAACCATATTGGAAGTAAGAACGAGAAATAAGCCAACAACAATAATTGACACCATAATAAGAGATAAATTATTTTTCTTTTTAATTGGGGCAGTTTCATTATTGTCTATCAACACAGAATTTTTTTCTAATATTTTATTGATCTCATCTAATGCAATTGGATCCATATTTGCTAGTTCTAATGCTGGTTGTTGCATTGAAGTTCCTTATCGTGTTTTAGGATTTTGCCACATGTATGGCTTTGGTTGTTTAGGTTTGTGCGGTGACCTATTTTGCTCGATATCGATTTGCTTTTGTTGTTTGATTTCTTGTTCTAATTCGGTTGGTTTGTGCTTATATATTGTTTTGACAGATGGTGCTGAATCATGATATTCTTGTTCTTTGAGATCCATATACTCGCGTAAAGGGTTTATATTTGTATCACAATAAATAACAGTGTACCCTTGATTTTTTTTTGCTTTTGAGCATACAGCACCTTTGTGTGCTTTTGTAAAATCGATAGCTTCTTGATAATCTAAGAAATGTTTTTCCAAACTTTTTCCTTACATGTAAAGCATAATTATACCCACAAAAACCACCACAAAAAAGAGGACTTTTCCATAATGATTTTTCTTTTGAGGAGCATTATACTCTAAGCGTATCGTCACAGGCTTTATCTGCATAACTCTTTCTCTACCTTTGCTATCACTTTGCCAATAAGCGTTATATCGTCTAGTCCCAATCTATCTATACATGTAGGTGTATAATTTGGATTGTCGCTTCGTAAAGAGATGGTGCCTTTTGCGTCTTGAAAGAGCCTTACTCTTTTCAAGGGTTATAAAAGAAGTCTATTATTGTACCCCTTTTCGGAATATTTTTTGCTTTGATTTTTGAGAGGCAAGGGGGCAAAAATGTACGTGCATGAGAGTAGTGTGGGTTATACGCTTTATATTCAAAATAACACATATGCCAATCAAGTGCTTGAAGAGCGTGAAGCGGAAGCTTCGGGTGCCGTTGTCGATAAGCCCTATGATTCAAGTTTGCATGATTATCTCGAAAAAGTGATTGCCAGTATCCCTGAGCTGAAAGAATATGAAGCAAACGGTGGTGGTATAGGCGTTGTTATCTTGCCTGAGAGTGCTTCTTCTACGCTTAAAGATGCGGTGAGTCAAACGACCGATAAGATGCTTGAAGAAGGAACGGACGAGGACATTCTTAAAGGTGTTTTGGGTATCGTGAAGTTTAACTATTCGGGTGATGTTGAGTACGGCAATGGCATAGCAACCAGTAAAAATGATGTTTTTACTTATGACCTTGAATCGGTCAATAATGTGTTAAATAAATTCAAAGATATTTATGCCTCAAATGGTGCATTATCAGC
>RZYX01000270.1 GCA_009930155.1 Clostridia bacterium
GTTTCCCACTTTTGAAATTTGTTGTTCTCCATAGAAAAGTTTGAACTCGCCTGCAAAAGTTGGTCTGACAAGAATTGAGGCATTGTAAGATTGCCCCGCAAGTGGATCGTTGTATCCAATTGTCGTTGGATAGTTGTCGCCATAAGTTGTGGTGTATGAAATCGGGGTTATAGTAATGTCCCTTTTTGAAATTGTAAAATGTTTTACGATTGGATTTAAAGAAAGAGTGTAGTTTGAGCCAAAACTTAGAGTGCCCAGAGAAATTTCATAACTTCCTGCATTTTCGCCTGAGGCTCTCACAAGACTGCCAGTCACAGGCAGGTTGCTTATGGAGTCGCCATAAATAAATGTTAGAACTGAATCCGAATCTCCATATATTTTGCCTTGTCCGTCATTTGGTGTGATTACAATTGGTCTTTGAGTTACTGTGTAAAAATATTCTTTTGAATTGTCTAGAGTAAAATTATAATATTCTTTCCCAGACGAATAGGATAAATTTGAAGACAAGAAAATCTTGTATCTTCCACAATTTGAAAGATTTTCCACTGCGGTGAGAGTTCCATTACTTTGCTTCATATAAAACAATCCGTTTCTGTCTGTTAGAGATAGGATTAATTCTGTTCCTAACACATTTGAAACTTCAACATTATTTTCCATTTCGCCGGAAATTGTGTAGTCACTATAGAAAAGATTTGAAATTGAGCCGTCTTGCGAATAAACTTTTGAAGAAATATTATTTGTCTCGTTTGGAATGACTGTGATATTTATCTTGTCAAGGTAGACATAGGACTTCTCGACAGTTATTGAATAATTTAAAACTTCTGTTGAAATGCTTGTTTGAAGGGCAACATAGTAGGTGGCATAATGACTGCCGACAGTTGCTTGAGAGATAAGTTTTAAAGATATCTTAAAAATCTCGCCTGTCGAAAATTCAAAACTGCCGTTGTTACTAAAATCTTCTAAAGCGCATGTGCAAACACCGTCTACAACTTGCTCCTGACCATTAATTTTAAGCGATAAAATGGCGTCTAGTTCATAGTTTGGAATGCTGTTGTTTGTCATCACAGAATAATAACTGACAGTTGGCACAACATTATTATTTTCGTCATAGCCATTTGGCATTTCATAATATTCCACAATATTATCAAATTTAATCACAACTGGACAAGGCTTCACTTCAAACAAAATCTGATCTTCTTCGTCATAAGCTGCCAAAGCGTGTTCTGTTAGACTAAAAATGAAATTTTTGTTCAAAGTGTTATCTATGCCATAGAGATATGAGCCGACTGGGGCTTTAAAATTCATTGTGCCGTAATCTAGACCTTGATAGTTTATCGTTAAAAATGGGACAATTTCGTTTATATTTGAGATGACGCCCGAATAGGAATATTCCAAACTGGCATAGTCATCTTCTTCTGTGTAGAACTTGCTGTTGTTTGAATTTGGAGAGATGACAATTTCTTTTTTGTTAACTGTTAAAATGCCACTTAATAATTCTTTTATTTCAACGTTTCCATCTGTCGAAATTAGGTTTGAATCATAGTTTAAAATATAAATACCTGCGTCAATATAGCCCCAGACGTTATTGACGACGACAATATCGTTTTGCAACTTCACATAGTCGCCTGTGTTAATTCGCCTTGTATACATCTCGTTTGTCAAAGCAGTCAATCCTTCAATTGAATCTCCATTAAGAGTGTATTGCTCGTAGCCATAGAGATAATATTTATTTGAATTTATGGTTTCGCCATATGTAATTATTTGATTTTCTATGGAAAGGACAACTTGTTTTGGCGTTATTGTGTGAATTCCAGAAATGGAAGTTAATTCATAGTTTTTTTCATATTCATCGC
>RZYX01000271.1 GCA_009930155.1 Clostridia bacterium
AGTTAAAGATTATTATAATAATGAAGGCAAAGTTTTTGAACCAAGAGAAGTTGGAACTTATCAAATCGACCTAACAGCAAAAGATGGTGCCTCAACCCCAAATATTTCTGAACTTCGCACTTTCACAGTTGTTGTCAAAGACACATTATCTCCAACAATCACAATTGCTTGGTCCGAAACAACCATTTCAGAAGACGAAATTGAAGATGATGTCTATCCAGAAATCTTCATTCCAGTTGCAACTTTTGATGATGCAAAACCTTCAAATGTTGTTTTAACCGATGTTTTAAATATTTCTCAAAAAACAATAACAATCAAAGCCCCTTCAAAAGACACTGACGGCATAAGTGAATATGTTTATGATGTAAACGCAAATCTTACAAGTAGCAGTAATAATGTGCTTGGACTTGAAAGAGTTGGAAATCAGTATAAATTTACCCCAACTGCAAGAGGAGAATATACAATAACTTATTCTTGCACAGACGGTAATGGAAATAAGACAGAAAAATCAATTTCTGTGACTGTCGGTGACACTGAGGCTCCTGAGATTGTTCTTAACACTTCACTTAAAACAAAACTTAACAATGGCTTAACGATTGGGACAAACGACTCTTTGAACATTAACATTAGAGCAAGAATTTACGGCGAAACAGGCTACACTTCAAAAGATTTGTATTTGAAAGATAACTATGGCTTTAATTATGACACAGAGAACAATTCAGATGTTTCATACAACTATGTTAAAGTTGACTTAACAATAACAAATTCTTCCAGTAATGAGTTGACTCCAACTTCAACAACCGATGACATTAATACTTTTGAGTTTGAAACAGCAGGAACCTACACTTTAACATTTAAGGTGACAGACGAGGTGGGAAATAATTCGGACCCTTGTATTATGACTCTTGTCGTTTCAGCAGCAAGTTCTTCGGGGATTAATGCAGAAACAATCATTGGAACAGTTCTTATTGTTGTTTCAGCAGTAATACTTGTGGCTGTACTTGTATACTTCATAAGAGGAACAAAATTTATCTCAAAAAAGAAAATTTTAAAGAAAGAAGTTAAAAAAGATTAATTTTAAGAATAAATTAAAAAAGAATAATAAAAATCTCAACTAGAAATAGTTGAGATTTTTTATAAAACAAATGTTCTATCACTCGTTTTCTGTTGTTAAAATTAAAATGGGGTGATATAATATCTTTGTTGAAAGACATAATAACAAAAGAAATTAAATTAAAGGTAAAAGGGAAAAAATGGCGTTTGAACTTCATTCAAACTATTCACTTTGTGGCGACCAGCCTCGGGCAGTTGAAAGCATTGTGAATGGAATCAATAGTGGCTTAAAAGAGCAAGTTTTGCAAGGTGTCACGGGCAGTGGCAAGACTTTTACCATGGCAAATATAATCAAGCAGACGAACAAACCAACACTTGTTTTGGCGCATAACAAAACTTTAGCAGGGCAACTTTGCAATGAGTTTCGTGAGTTTTTCCCAAACAATCGTGTGGAATATTTTGTATCCTATTATGACTACTATCAGCCCGAAGCATACATTGTGAAAAGCGACACATACATTGAAAAAGATGCCTCAATCAACGAAGAAATAGATAGACTTCGTCATTCTGCCACCAGTTCTTTGCTTGAAACAGACAATGTCATTGTCGTCGCATCTGTGTCGTGCATTTATGCCTTGGGTGCTCCGCAAGAATATTATAATATGCACATTTCAATCCGCAAAGGTGAGAATTATAACATAAAAGAAATTATAAAAAGACTTCTTGAAATTCAATATGAGAGAAATGACATTGAGTTTAAACGTTCAACTTTTCGTGTTAAAGGTGACACTTTGGACA
>RZYX01000272.1 GCA_009930155.1 Clostridia bacterium
CCGCTACGAGTGGACACCACGGGAACGGCGCAAGCCATTGCTTCGAGAATAGCAACTCCCAAGCCCTCTTCGTCAGAAGACGAGACAAAAACGCTGGCCTCCTGATACAAGCGAACCAGTTCTTCTTGAGAAGGTCGAAAAATATAGGACACTCTATCTCGGAGATTTAAGGCATCCGCTTGCTGCCAGAAAGCAGGCGGAGGCGGCGAAGAACCGGCTAACAGCAGTTGAACTCGATCGCGCACATCTCTCGACAAAAGAGCATAGGAGGATAGTAGCAATCCCACATTTTTCCGAGGATCATCCAATCTGCCAACACAGAGAATGTACGAAGACTTTGTTACGTTACGGTGCAAGAGAGGCCAAAACAACTCGGCGTTAATCCCTGGTGGCGCGTAACGGATATCAACTTCACGCCCAGCATTCAGATTACGAGCGTAATCAAGCATCCAAGGATTCTCGACCTGTATGGCATCAACTCGACGCAAGGCCCGGTTATCCAACAGATCGGTTATTTCAGTCATCATCTTGCGCCACCAGTCGGACGGGCGTTTTGGGTTTGCGTCACGCTGGCGGCGCTCGACATTTGCGCGTGTAGCAACCTGCAAGGCAACTGGCTTACCGAGGCCAAGGACGGCATTTGCCCAAGCCGGAGAGCCGCAGACAACCTGAATCAGATCACAGTCAGCTAAAATTCGGGTGAGTGGACTACGTGGGAGGTATCGTTGAAATTCCAGTTCGCCAAAGAAGGCTCCAACGTGGGTAAACGGAAGACCCTCCCATTGTCCCTCACTCACGGTGACGCCACGTGACCAAGTGGATGGGATGCGCAAATAAAGGCTGCATGGATCGACACTCGACATACTGAGAGATACAATTTTTAATTCGTATCGTTGTGATCGAAGAATTGCATCTTTGACAAAACGAGCAACCGCAGGGACACCACCGTCTTTGACAAGAGAGGGAACAACCAGTGCAATTTTGATCATTGTAAATAAATATCTATAAATACCATTTTTTTAAATAGTCTTATAACTGAACAAATTAAAAATTATTTTTGAGGCATAATTAAAAGATTGTATAATAATTAGCAGGGTTATAAAACCACCGATTTTGTGTGCAGTAAATGATGACTCAATTGAGTACCCAAAAAAAGCAATCAATGGAGACAAAACAATAATACTCCGATTCTTTTGTAAAATATATTTAGCAAGCAACACACGAAGAACCCCTATTTCAAATCCATATACAATTGACACAATTAATAGACCCAAAAAACCACCATTCCAGTAAGCTTCGCCATTATAAGTCATTGCAAGAGAAGATGTATATAAACCGTTTTTTGTATAAATATTATAAAATTCTCTTCCAAATCTTGTAATATCAGGCTTATCAGAATATATAAACCTTGGTACTAATCCTAAGTAAAAATCATTCATAGAATAACCATCATGATTATTATTATATTCATTAATTAAATAAGCCTGATACTTAACATGAGAAAATCTATTTAACAAATTATATTCTTTAGAAACAGCATTGTTGACATTAAAACTTTCAAAACTATAAACTAAAGAATTTAAATTATTTAAATATGAAGAATGCATTAATTCAAAATTATTTTTTGTTCTCGCAATTGCAATAATAGGTTGAACAAAATATACATAAATTAAAAAAATAATTATAATACTAACTAAAGATTTAAAATTAAATAAATTTTTATATAATAATCCAAAAACAAAAGCTACACATGGTGCAAGCATATTAAACTTATACAAAGTCAACATACCTAAAAAAATCCAACAAAACAAAATTGCAAACGAAATAAATTTTGAGACTGTATTGAA
>RZYX01000273.1 GCA_009930155.1 Clostridia bacterium
GATCATGCTGATGAAAGAGAACTTATCGCATCTCCTATAGACTCAGACAGTCAACATCGAACTTCTTTTCTGATAGACATTGAAGATATTCAACCAGCAAATCTTACAAAGATTTCTGCAGATATACCCGGAAATTTGCATTCCAGCAATTATTGTTACGAGCATATCGTTTTGATCTGCTTCATGGTTCAGCTCCCTTCTTGAGTTTGCAAAGGTCATCTGTTATACCTTACAATTATCAGTTAGTTCCTTTAGTTTTATCCTTAGAGAAAGCTAAAACCCGTTTGCTTATTGCCGATGATGTCAGTAACGGAATTTCCCCTGAATATCAATCACTTACAACAGTCGGGTAACAATATAGTAACGCAAAGGTAAGCGCCCTGTAAACTACATCTATTAGAAGTTGCAATTATTTATTATTGAAGCCTGGCAAGAGTGTGTGTAGTTCACTGGTTTTGCAATCAGGTATTTTTTCGAGTGTTTCTTTGAGCCATTGATAAGGCTCTACGTTATTTATTTTACATGTAGCTAATAGAGAATAAATAATTGCTGCATTTTGTGCTGCATCATGAGAACCGGCAAACAAATAATTCTTTCTTCCAAGTGCCACTGGCCTGATACTATTTTCTATAAGATTATTGTCAATATGAAGTTTGCCATCATCAATATATCTGATTAGCTTTGGCCATAAAGTAAGAGTGTATCCTATTGCTATACCAATAGCACTTTTTGGAGTTGTGGAAGTAATGTTGTCATCAAGCCATTCTTTCATTTTCTTAAGAATGGGTTTGGCTTCTTTTTGCCTTAAAGCTTTTATTTCATCAGGTTGCAATCTTTTTTCTCTCGCTTCACTTTCAATATCATACAACTGCTTAAACATTTCCATAGCTTCTGTAGCAAGTTTTGGGGAACTGTCAAGAGCATGTTCAAACTTGCGACGTACATGAGCCATGCAAGCTAAAGCTATTATTTTTGCTGCGTTTTTGAGATTATTGTACGCTGTGTAACCATCTGTTTGAAGATATCCTATAAAATTTTTAAGAAAATTATCAGGACCCGCTCGCTCTCGGGTTCTCTGATACTCGAATAATGCTCGTTTATTTACAGGATCATAATAAACCCAATGATAACCTTTATGTGTTGCTCCGGGTTTATCTTTTGTAAGTACAGGAATTGGTGTTTCGTCTGCCATAAGATAATCGCAGGAAAGTATTTGTTTTTTTAATTCTTCGTACAACAGTTCAAGTAAATTACAACTTGCTCCGAACCACCCACCAATAGTTGATTCAGGTATTATCACATCCTGACGTTTTAATATTTTTGCTATACGATAAAAAGGCAGATGATCTACAAACTTACTTACAATAATATAAGCTAATAAACTTGCACCTGCATTTCCTTTTGGTATAGGAAGTGTTGGTAGCTCTGCTATTGCAATTTTTGTTGATTCATCATTTTGGCTTAAAATATATTTTGGGCGAATAATTTGGCGTACATAAATATTAGCAGGCTTGTATTCTAAAATTTCTGTAATAGTTTCCCCTATTTTCTTTGCAAATTTTGTTAATTGAGCAATCGGTCTAGAGATATACCTGGAAAGAAGTAATCCTGAAAAAATAGCCAACACAAACGCAATAATAAAAATAAGACCTAAAACTAGATTCATCTGGTCTACAAAATGTGCAAGAGATGTCATATCGATGAAATAAAGAAGGTAGTTTTGAATTGTCTGATTAGTATTTTTTGTAGGGATTGAAACAAAGTAGAATTCGCGGCTACCCACTTTTGTAGATAGTACTTCTTCGGAATCTAAATCGATATGGTTGTTTTGGATATGTTGTAC
>RZYX01000274.1 GCA_009930155.1 Clostridia bacterium
CTGTTACGCTAAACCCTGGCACTTTTGCTGGTTATTTGTGGAATACAGGCGCTATTAGTCCAACACTTGATGTTACAGTTGGCGACACATATTCGGTAGAAGTAACCGATGATAATGGCTGTAAAACCGAAGATGAAATTGATGTTGAGTTTGTGTTCGCACCTTCGATTGAAATTTGTTTTGTGGAGTTCGATACTATTACCCACAAAAACCGAATTGTTTGGGCAGCTGCACCCGAAAATGCCGACGATATAAATGTTTACTCAGAAATTGCAACCGATGTTTACAGTTTAATTGGAAGTGTGCCTGCATCGCAAACAAGTTATATTGATATGAACTCCAACCCGCAGAACATGAGCTACTCGTACAAAATTGCAATAAACGATACCTGCGACAACGAAGGCAGCCAGTCGGCATTTCACAAAACAATTACTTTGCTTAGTGCTTACGACCAGCCAACCAACACCTACGGTTTTACGTGGAGTGCATACATCGGCATAAGCGTTGCAAATTACCTTATCTATGGAATTACTGCAAATAACACTGTTATACAAATTGCATCAGTTCCGGGTAATACTTATTTTTACAATTATTCAAATCCATCGCCAACATTCGTAAAATACTTTGTAGGTTTTTACACCGATGATTGTGGCGCAAAATCAAACTATATGGTAAAATCCAATTTGGTAAATTCAAACTCATCGTCGTTTGTTGAAAATACACAATTTGCCAATATCAGCATTTATCCCAACCCAGCTACCTCACAAATCAACATCATCACCGACCAAACCATAAACGAAATTACGATTTACAGCATCACCGGTCAGGAAATGCTAAAGCTAAACAATACAAAAACTGTTGATGTAAGTGGTTTGGCTGCAGGGAGCTATAGCGTAAAAATTGTAACAGATAGTGGTGTTGCGGTTGAGAGGGTTGTGGTGGAGTAGAGGAAGTACTAAATAGGAAAACAAATATGAGCAACATTAAACTTTTCGAAAGTAAAAAGATTCGTTCTGTTTGGAACGAAGAAAAAAAATTATGGTATTTTTCGGTGCAAGATGTTGTAGAAGCATTAACAGAAAGCAGCGATGTAAAGCAATACATAAAGAAAATGCTTAGCCGTGATGATATGTTAAAAACCAACTGGGGTACAATTTGTACCCCGGTTGAAATGCTTGCAGCAGATGGAAAAAGAAGAAAAATTCAGGCTGCCGAGATATCGAAAGCCGCATTCGGGCTTACTCCCAAAGAATACAAAGAAGTAAAAGGGCTTAAAAGTCAGAATCTGCGCGACCACATGACCGATCTTGAACTGATTTTCTCGATGTTGGGCGAGGCTTCAACCAAAGAAATTGCTGTGAATACTGACACTCAGGGTTTCGACGAAAACAAAAAAGCAGCTCGTGCAGGTGGGAAAATTGCCGGCGACGCACGAAAACAACTTGAATTAAAATCAGGTAAAAGTGTGGTAACAGGCGATAACTTTTTGCCCGAAAACAAAAGGAAAGAACTGAAAAATGATAATGACTAAGCAAATAATATTAGCTTATCTTTTTATAATCAGCGCAATAAGTGCCACGTTTTTTATATACGATAAATATGCTGCCCAAAAAGGCAAAACACGCATTTCAGAAAAATTTCTGCACTTTTGTGAAATGGCAGGAGGCGTATTTATCAATATGTTGCTAATGTATTTTATCAGACATAAAAACAGAAAATTCAGCTATTACAGTATTGCATGGGTTATTTTAATTGGCTGGATAACAATTATTTATTTTGGAATAAAACATCAAATAATATGACAAAAATTAAAGCAGGCGTCATTGGTGGCGCAGGATACAC
>RZYX01000275.1 GCA_009930155.1 Clostridia bacterium
GATTTTTGAAGGACTATTTAGGCCAGTAATTGAAGGTAAGTTTTCTCAATTAGAAAAATTATTAGAAGCTGAACCTACAGTTAATGTTGCTTATTTGCATGAGAATCTTTTTTATATGCGTTTGTTCAATGGTAATGAGACTGTATGGTTTGAGATTTGTTGTAAGGATTATAGTAAAAAAATTTCTTCTCTGTTGTTTTTATTATTAGGTTTGGAAAAAGGCGTTCCTGTTTTCGTTAACATTGTAAAAAACATTCTTGCACCTTCACTCCTAACACAGTTCATCACATACTTCTTCTTTATTGGACAAAATAGAGAGGCTCAACTTATCATTGGAACAGAAGAGACGGCCCTATTAAATACTAATTTTCTTAAAAAGGATGAAATGTGGTTTGTTACTCAAGGAGACTTATTAGCTTCAAGATTGATAAGCTACGATTGTTTTTTCTTTGAAGAGGGAAAGGATATTGCTGCTGCATACAAAGCAGGAGAATTTTCTTACACATAGAGAGATTAATGTAATTATATACTCCATAAAGACCATTGATATAACCTGAATTAACGCCAGCAATTCCGCCCTCATTCACTTTCTTCGCAGTTGTATCGGACACTTTCATAGAGCCATACACAGGCGTTGAGCCCAATAAATTGTTAAGGTCAATTGCGGTGTTGACTTTTCCGTCTTCATATATAGTAACATCGCTTTTTGTGATGTTTGAACTTAGCGTAGTGCTAAAATTATATATCGAGCCCGTATTCGTGCCCACCATTCCGCCGATATTTGCGTTGTTGGAGGCGATTGCGACCACAAAGTTGTCAAACGACACCGAGCAATTCATAATTAGTCCATTGTTCGTGCCTGCGATAACCCCAACATTCACGTCGCCACCAAAAGACAGAGTAGACGCTTCAAGTATGACATAAGAAACTTCAACTTTAAGGTTAAGGACGGCTCCACTAGAACCAATTTGACTGAATAAACCAATGTTTTCAGAGCCAATGTTAAACAACTTTAAGCCAGAAATTTTATAAAATTCATCTGTGTCTGAATTATATCCATTAAGAACCCCGTTAAAACCAACAATCGGAGTCCATATTTCACTGATAAAAACGTTTGCTCCAAGGGTATAAGTTGAGTTTGGTTCATTTGCAATATCTTTAAGATCATCGCTATCATATATAACATAACTGTGCGACGCAGAGCCATCTGTAATCTCTATGAGCACTTTCACACAGACTTTATATTCAATTTCCCCTCCAGCAGTTTGAGAAGCACTGTCATTTGCATAGATAATAAGGTAAAAATATCCGCTCTGACTACTTTTTATATTAAGATCAAAGTCATCATTTCCATTGGTGACAACTTCTGCTTGATTTACATTTGAATTGTAAGTTAACGAAGCAAAAGTCTTGCCCGTATCTTTGTCTCCCAAAGATAAATTTGCGTTTGCTTTGTAGACGCTCGCTGTCAAAGTGCTTTCAAAGACTTCCAATGGGTTAATCGCACAATAAAAAGACAAAGTATCTCCTACACTAACATTTGTGACAAAAGCGCCACTTTCTGCTGATAAAGCCCCGGCGTATTCATTCAAAACAAGCGAATCTCCGTTGTTGTCCGTGCCAGAAAGCCCAATATTTTCAATTTTAACCGCTCTGTAAATGTTGATTGCATAGTCAAAAGTTGTCAACAAACCAAATTCACTTATGGTGAAAGTTACAATAACTTTTTTATAGTTTTCTTCTAAATTTTGAATGTAAGCATATGCAGTGAAGTTAAGTCCAACAAGTTCGTCACCAAAAAGATATTCTGCCACATCTGTGGTCCCGTTTTCATATGTCAC
>RZYX01000276.1 GCA_009930155.1 Clostridia bacterium
GAAGTTAATCCTAATGCAGGAGGGTCATATAATTCAAACGGAATTGCTAAATCAGCAACAATTTACGGGACTGGTAATATTAGAGTTTCTTACACTGCTAAAGGAACGGGAGGAGGAAGTATTAATACCTACACACGTGTCCATATTAACGGTGTCGCTGTTGGAGTTGAATATATGTCAAATACGAGTGGTGTTTATGAAACAAGAACACAAGATTTTGCTGTTAAAGATAATGACCTTATTCAAATTTTTGTTCGTAATACTGGAGGTAGTTATTATACGACTGGTTATATAAAAGATTTTAAACTATTATTTGATATAACAGCAAATCAAATTCCAGGGAGTATTTAATCAATATAAATTATAATCTAACAATATGTCTAAAAACAAATTAAATATCACAAACTATAATTGACTAAATTAAAAACCTATGCCAACTAAACTAGGAACATTAATCAACCGAATGGATAGATACGCCACTGTCCAAAGGGTTGATTCAATGTATAAAATACAAGACTTAGACGAAGCAATTCGTGAAACTCGCAGGAGATATAGATTTCCCTGGGCTTTAACTGCAAGCACGCTTAAAGTTTTTCCCGATATTGTTTCTTACGATGTTTCAAGCGACTTTGACGGATTAGCCTTTTTAGATGACAAGGGAAAGTTTGGCGTATCAAAACCACAATTTCAATATACTTCAATTAAGCAATTTTACGAAGACCCAAACAACAGAAACTTAATTGCTGAAATTTGGGATGACGGACAATGTTCTTTGGGCGTTAAATATAAAGACTTAGGCGCTAGCCAAATTATCTTAGATGATTGTTCGGCTGTTGCTAACTATACCCCATCGGGAACTTTTACCAGCGTTAAAAATGAAACAGTGCAAACGGCTATCGGCGTTAACTCTGTAAAAGCTATCGCTACTGACGGTAATGGAATCATAACTTGCGATTTTAGCGATGTTATTGATACTGAATATAAGAAAAAGTTTTTCTTTGTTTATGTTTATTTTTCAGCAATACCAAGTTCTGTTGACATTAAGTTGCAGAAAGATGGTTTAAACTATCTTAGCAAAAACATCTTAACTCAATTTGATGATAATTTGTTTAAAGCTAATAGCTGGAATGTTTTAGCATTTGATTTAAACGACTGCGTAGTTGAGGGTGCAACTGGCGGAGAGTTTACTTCTTACGAATTAACTTTAAATGGCGTTGAAACTGGCAATTACTTTATTGGCGAGAGTTATTTAAAGGGCTATGTTAATCTAAACTATCAGTATTACACAAGCGGTTTAATTGAAACAACTGCTGGTGTTAAAAAAAACCAGTTCTTAAACGAAGAAACAAACGAGTATGACTTAACTGACGTTTTAATTGGCGATGATGTTTACTCTGATATTATACTATTTGAGGCCTTAACTACTGCAATTAACGAACAAGAAAACAAGGCAATTTACGATAAGGTTGAACAAAAGCGCCTTGAGGCTTGGGGTAATCTTTTTGAAAGATACCCAGATATGCAAAACAACATCGTGACTAATTACTACAACTTCGTAGATAATGGGGACATAAGACAAGATAACAGCACTATATATGTTTAAATTAAAAGAATGGATACCAACAATCTTAGGGGTTTTGTTAATAGGAATAGTTTTTCTATTTGTTCCTAAACAGCAAGTTGGCCAACAACCTTTGGGCGAACAATTACTTGGCGCTTCTTTTCCAGAATCACAGTGGATGCATTTTAACCAGTTTAGCGGCTACCAAACAGATGTTGACCCAGAAAAGGTTTTAGACGGTTCTAACCCCCAGGGGCAAAACACAACCGTATTTGAAACT
>RZYX01000277.1 GCA_009930155.1 Clostridia bacterium
ATTATATTGTTTGTGAGGTTCATTATATTATCTCTTGAATCATTTGTCAACAATTTCAAACAAAAATCCCCAATACCTGTAAACAGGCATTGGGGATACACAAACAATTATCAAGGTTTAATGGATGTTTTAAATACTTGCTTACCGTCTTTTAACTCAATAACAACAGCATTTTTATCCGCATCATGCGTTTTATTTATAGTGGTAACGCCACTGATCGCCGGGAAGTCCTTTGTCGTTGCCAAAGCTTCGATAATCTTTGCTGCCTCAGTGCTATTGGCACGTTTGATAGCGTCTGCAAGTACATAAACAGCATCATAGCCCAAGACCGCCAAAGCTTCCGGTTTTTGCCCGAATTCCTTTGTATATGCTTCCACAAAAGCTTTAGCCTTTGGAGACGTATCTTCTACAGAATAATGATTAGTAAAATAAGTGCCATTCAAAGCCGAAGGAGAAGCGATTTCGACAAGCTTAGGAGAATCCCAGCCATCAGCACCGATAATAGGAACCGTTATACCCATTTCACGCGCTTGCTTTACTATCTTACCTACTTCTTCATAATAACCGGGAACATAAAGTATGTCAGCGCCCTTGCTCTTGATTTTAGTCAAGGTTGCTTTAAAGTCAGTGTCTTTTTGTAAGTAAGCTTCATTAGAGACAATCTCGCCGCCTTCTTTCGTAAAAGCAGCTTCAAAGAATTCTGCTAATCCTTTGCTGTAGTCGCTGCTGTTGTCTACCAACATAGCTGCTTTTTTAACTTTAAGGTCTTTAGCGGCAAAATTCGCTGCTACTGTTCCTTGGAATGGATCGATAAAGCAAACACGGTAAATATATTTTTTAACTGTTTTTGTTTTTTCGTCAACAGTTACCTTAGGATTAGTCGCACCGGCAACCAGATAAGGCTTCTTATTGGCTTCCGCTACACTTGCCGCTGCGATAGCGTTAGAACTGGAGAAAGTCCCTGTTACGGCAATAACATTATCCTGAGTCAGGAGCTTCGTCATTGCGTTTGCTGACTCAGAAGGCTCGCTCTTGTTATCTGCAACTACAGCTTTGATTTGCTTTCCAAGCAAACCACCATTTGCATTAATTTCTTTGATTGCCAGCTTCGCGCCATTAGCCGCTGCCGTTCCTATGGTCGCGTTTCCGCCTGTCATCTCGTTCAACAAACCAATTTTAATTTCCTTGCTGGATGAACCACCGCAACCAGCAACAGACGCTGCTAATAGTACCGTCATTAACGTCGTTGCCGCCGCTTTTAAGAACCCTTTTTTCATTTTCAAAAAATCCCCCTTCTGTTTTTAAAACACCAAAAGCCAAAAAAAATAAGCAATTTCATTGCTATGTGATAATTATATTACATTTTTCCCAATTAATCAAGGTTCGTCGCGTATCTTTTTGAGATTTGTATTTAATATAACGCATACTTGTGTATTTTAAATGCACATAATTTTTATTTGTCCTTGTTAGAAAAACGCATGCCTTTGTTCTTTTACATATTGTAACTTAATTAACACTTGTTTGCTTTATGCAAAAATAGTAATCGATTATTGTGTTGTCTCAAAGAACAATTTTAGCAAAAAGTGCATATGTTCTTACTCGATATTCCGTGAAGGCATATAAATCAACACAAAAAAACTGACTGGCAAAAGGCCAGTCAGTTCAGGGTTTTTCTAATAATTATTCTTCGTCTTTGCTGAAAACGCGTGTCATTAGTTTTTCGATTTCATTTACGATCAACGGAATCAGTGCGAAAATAAACACCATCTGCCAATCGCCCCTATTCAAATCGACACATTTAAACACCGCAGCCAAGGCGTCAATTTCTATTACG
>RZYX01000278.1 GCA_009930155.1 Clostridia bacterium
TCGTAAATGCTTACATTTCCGGTAGGTTGCCCATTTGTTAAGCCGCCGGAAAGTACAATGTATCCGTTTTCGATAAAAAGAGCTGCTACTGTTTTACCGCCTTGCGACGGAATGCCGCCTATGCTTGTTGCTTCCCATGTATTAATATCAATCCTATAACAAGAAGAAACTTCTCCATTTTGGTTTTGCCCGCCCAGAATGTAAATGTAATTGCCGTAAGC
This sequence comes from Clostridia bacterium, assembly GCA_009930155.1. The sequence continues at coordinate 222 of RZYX01000278.1, forward strand.
CCCCATTGCATGGTTCATTCGCGGCTCTATGGTAGCACCTGTAACGGTTATGTAATTCCATGATTGAGTATTCACGTCATATTTCCAAATTCCATTGTCGTAACCGCTCTCTGTTTGTCCGCACGAAATTATCATTTGCCCGTTATAACCAATGGCAGCATGTCCTTTTCTGCCTGATGGTTCGGGGGTGCTATGCGGTTGAGATTGCCAATTGTTTTGTGATGGTTGAAATTTGTGTAAATCGTTCAACATAATGCTTTTAGTGCTTTTGTTTTTCGATACTTCTTCGCCTCCGAACATATATAAATCGTCAATAACAATAGTCAGCGTATGCCCTGTACGAGCCGATGGAAAATTGTTTTGTGCTGATGCAATGCTTACGACTGCAAACAAAAATAAAATGATAAAAAGCTTTTTCATGGTAATTTCCTCTTGTTTCTAATTAGTACATTTTTATTGCTTTTAATAGGACAGATTGGGCTTAGTCCCTTCAGTTCAATACGCAAAAAATTTTATCTGCCGTCACTAAAAACAATAATCTGCTTTCGAAAATTCAATTTCAAATTAAACAAGTTCACTGATTAAATATCGGCTGTCCGCTAAAATTTTTACTTTTACCCATTTCTGATTTTTTGTCGAAATTCAAAACTCTACATTACGGGTGTTACTATAAAATGTACTGCCCGATTTTATTTTTTTTTCGGACAGTAATGTTTTTTATATCTGTTGTTACATAACATTGTTTTTTCGGAGCTATCGACTGTAAAACCTGAAAAGTTGTAAGTAAGTTCCGTTAAAAAGCCTTGACAGCACGCACGTTCCTCCACTGGCTTTTTGTCAAATAGGACGAATAGCCTAACATGAATTCGAAGCGGAAAGCCTCATCATCATCGTGCTCCGTACTACTCCAATAGTCCCCAGAGGTTAAGTTTGACAACAAAGTATAACCTTTGTCTCTCGCTGTTTTGTTTACATGATAACGATTGTGCCACAAAATGCCAAGTTCATCAACAGAAGGCAAATACCAGCCTTCTCCTAATGATTCTACCCAATTTCTTGCTGTTCCTTCATTTGTTGGCATCAAACCCATATTGTAAACTCCATCCTCTGTTCTATTTGCACCAACCACATTGCTTGTATTATCACTCCACTTTTTTGAGGCTTCGGTTTTTGAAACAATCAAGCCATGTTGTTGTCCATCGCTTTCGGTGTACAGGTAAAATATTATGCCGTCGAGATATTCTTCGCCCAGATAGTGAGAAGCGGCACTACTAATAGTCCACATTGTTCCGTTGTACTGATACAAACCGGGCACTGAGTCGGTTTGATAGATGATAAGCCCGGTAGCAGGCGTTGAAATTGCATCTCTCTGTTCCTTGGTCATTCGCGGGGGAAGGAAACCTTTATCCGTGCTTTTTACTTCAAGCATGGCCGAACCATCGGCACTGCTGCCATCGGTGGTTATGGAAACCTGTGCGTTAATTGAACATGTTGCCAAAACTGCAATTGCAAGTAAAAATGTTTTTAATGTTTTCATGTTTATTATGTTTTTAAGATTTATGTGATTATTCATTTTCGTTTTTATTTAACTGATAAACTTTTTTAAT
>RZYX01000279.1 GCA_009930155.1 Clostridia bacterium
GCTTATCTTGAAGAACAAAGATCTAAACAAGAAAATGCTGAACTTGGTTTATTAAATGAAACTACAAAAGCGAATATTCAAAACGCTGAAATTTCTACACAGCAAGCAATGATTCAACAAGCACAAATGAAAGATCAACTTGTTGAACAAATTAAAACAGATAGACTTTCCAAGATGCGTGCTGGTTTAACGCCTATGCAAATTGCACAGGAAGATCTTCAGTTCATGGTAGGAAACATGCAAGGCAATAATCAAAATATGCAGATGATGAATCAACAAAGACTTGCAGCACAACAGCAAAAAGCAATTAACCCATATCAAGCCTACATCAACGCTAATGCTGCGATAACAGGTGGACAAGGTTACGGAAACGTTGCAAGTGGTTTTGCAGCAACTGATGCAGGAGATTTATATCAACAAGCATTAAGAATTGCACAGAGTAAAGGAAGAACAGCACCAAGTAATGGTGACTTCTTCATGGCTCAAGGACAAAAACAAGGATAATAAAATTAAGGTGGATATAATTCCATCTTTTTTTATGCTATAATGAAAGTATAAAAAGTAAACGAGGTAACGTTATGGCAGTCGCAAGAGTTGATAATCCCTGGGTAAGAAATTTAACATTAGCACCTTCAAGAGTCTATGCTGTATCTCCTTATAGACCTTATGCAGGTGTTTTCAATAATACAGTAAACGTATCCACAGAACAATACCAAGATAATTTCATTAGAGCTCTAAGTCCTTTCAGTATCAATGATAAGAATGTAATCAATGCGATTCGCAAAGAATACAATATCATTGATAATGGAAATTATAGGATTGCGTCTGACATAGGTTTCGGAGTTGGTGCTATTGCCGGTGTTGGTATTTCTGCTGCACTATATAAAAATGCATTTTTAGCTTTAGGAAGTAAGATTGCGTATTCAAGTGCTTTTAGCGTTGGTGCTTCAATGACTGCAGTAGGAACTAAAGTAGGTGCTGCATCAGCACTTACGGTTAACCCTGTAGGTCTTATTGTTGCTGGTGTCGCATTATCATTGGCAGTGGTTGGAACAATTATGACAACTGCTGAATTAGGTAGGGCTATTGGTGCCTCTGCAGGTTCTAAAGAAGGTTCTATCGCTATGGGTAGATATCTTGCCAACCTTGGTAACTCAATGGTTAAAAGACCTACTTCAACAGCTTTGACAGTTGCAACTATCTTTGCGACTAATTGGGCTTTAAATAAAACACCACTTAAATCTCCTATCGTAAGACAAGGTATCACTATGACTGCAATGAGAGTTGTAAGACCTATTGCTGATAAAATAGATGATAGTCTTTTTGGTGAATTAAGTGAAGTAGATCAAATGTCCTATACTGATTTACTTTCTCTACAAGGAGATTTAGCTGATAACTACTCTGGTACTTCTTTAGTTAAAGGTGCTTTAGCTGGCTTGTCTGGTGAAGAAGGAAAATCAAAAGAACTTATTGCGAAGATGTACGGTAGACACGAAGAAGGTTTTGATCCACTTGACTTTATGGATGTTCGTGAAGCTTGGGGAATCGACATAGGAACATTTGGAAACGGTGTTATCGACATCCTTGGTGAAATAGTTTTTGATACGGATAATTCGGTAAACACAATTAAAAATAAATTTAATACCACAATATCAACATCTGTTAAGAATAATTTGGTAAAAAAAATACTATCTAATGAGGACGGAGATTTATTTAAAAGATACTTTGAAAAAGTAGAAACTAAAAATCCGGACGGAACTATTAAGAAAGAAATCAAAGCTAAAGATACTTTTAAAAATGAATTTCAAAATAAGATTATTGAAAGAGT
>RZYX01000280.1 GCA_009930155.1 Clostridia bacterium
AATGAAGCTTGCTCAACTTCATACATAGTGCCAACAGAGGCCTGTTTGCCGCGGATGAAGTGATTCAGATATGCGCGGGAGCGATATTCCAGGGATTCGTTCAAATCAGAAAAAGCATTAATTCTTGGAATGGGGACTAGGATATTGCGCCTTGCCCAGCCAACAAGCCCTTCAACTAGTCCCTTCTCATTCCCTGAAGCAGGATTACAGAAAACGGCTTCAAACCCATAATGTGCGGCTAATGCAGCGTATCCTGCCTGCTTTTTGGCATGGGCGCCGAACCCATCCTTTACGGCTACCTTGGCATTGTCAAAAAAAACCTTACGGGGTACGCCGGAGAAATACTGGAAAGTTTTTACAAAAGCATCCAAAAAACTTTCTTCATTTTGTCGCTCGTAAGCGAATACTATTGGGGCGCAGCTTGAACAGAGTCTGGCACAGAACAAATTAACAATGCTTCTTACGCCATTGCAGTAAACAAGAGCCTGTCCCCAATCTACCTGCATCGCCTCTCCAGGGCTGAATTCTAATGGAATATATACTTCTGCGTGCTTCTGGCGCAAGGAACGAACAGTTCTGCGAATTGTTGACTCACTGCCGGCAAACCCGCATTCTGAGACTAAACGGTCGTAGATTCTTTTCGCAGTATGGTTTTGTTTGGCTGTACCAGAGTCTTTATCTTGCTCAAGACAGTTCTGAATGAAGGCCAGTACCCTTTCTGTTACTATTGCGGGAGCACGAGTATACTCGCTGCGTTCCCAGGGGACGGCATTGCCATCGCAATACTTTTTAACAGTATTGCGTGAAATGTTTAGCTTTTTTGCAATCTGTCGCTGGCTCATTCCTTCAATGAGATGCAGTCTGCGGATTTCTTTGTAATCTTCCACTGTTACTACCACCTTGTTCCGCCCCCTCAATAGATTCTTTTAACTCTATTGTAAAGGACATTATTAGGTGGCTCAAATATTCATGATCATTATTAGCCGTTTTGGCTCACTTTTATATTAGCGTTTACAATTTACATGTAACAAATGAAGTTTACAAGAAATATTTAATAAATGGAGGCAGACTGCTATGATTTAGCAGTCTGCCTCCATTTGCTTCTAGTTGCATTTTTGGCGCTCAGAATCCTATAGGCCGCAAACTGATGGCTGTATTCCTATAATATTGATTTTGAATATTATCAACAACTTTTTGTTTCAAGCATTGACTATTAGGTTGTTATTTGTCCTTATTAAGCATAACTTAAAGAACGAGTGTTTTATAAAAGTAAAAAGACAAAAAGCGGGTTTTAAATAATGGGGAAGTTGGATTTGTCCATAAAAGGTACAACTTGAGAAACAAAAAAAATAATTGAAGGAATAAAAGCTCTAGCGGCGAAAATTAAAAATGTGTATGTTTAAATTACAAGGGATACCCTTATTGGGCAATTTTAACAGCTAAGTCAATTTTTTTATATACTTGATGGATTTTACGTACGAATGAATAATAACTGAAAGGGTAAATTTTATTTGATTGCAAAAAAGTGACCAGCAACCTTTCCAGTAGTGAATTGCCTAAAATTAATGTGCGCAGTTGAGAATAAGTAAACCTATCAATCGTAAGAAGATGGAGGTGGCATATTGGAGACTATACAAAATAATATTAAGCGAATAACAATCAAAGAAAACTGGGACATTGGCGTTATTGAAAAACAGCTTGAATCATCCTTGCCAAATTGTGCCAGTTGGGGAGATTTGAACATTAGTCCAGAAGAGTACAATAACATCATGAAAAGAATTAAGATTGCGCTAGGGGGGTATCCAACGGTATCCAATCTTAAGCAT
>RZYX01000281.1 GCA_009930155.1 Clostridia bacterium
GATCCACTCCAAACAAAGCGGTAATTTCATGACCGATCATGTGAGTTGACCAATCTTCGGGCACTCCGGTGCGTAACAAGCCATTAAGAGCCATTGTGGCAGCCCACATTAAGTTTGCATTTGCATCATAGTCGCTACGATTTTCTAAAACTTTTGGCCCCTGTTCAATTAATACTTTCAACAACGCTGCCGAATATGCATCTTGCACGGCACCATTAACAGGATAAGTAATATACTGCTCAATTGTATGCACAAAAGCATCGACAATTCCATTACTAATTTGAATATCGGGCAAGCTATACATAAATTCAGGTTGCAATATTGAAAATACCGGCATTAAAAGCGGACTACCAAAAGCCAACTTTTCTTTAGAAGATTTACGAGTAATAACTGCTCCGCTATTCATCTCCGAACCTGTGGCCGGGAGTGTTAAAATAGTACCAAGTTTTACAGCAGAACTAAATTTTTCGTATTTTGTAAGCATATCCCACGGGTCATCACCTTTATAATCGATAGCTGCAGCAATAAACTTTGAACCGTCAATTACCGATCCGCCACCAACAGCGAGAATAAAGTCAACTTTTTCTTCACGTCCCAATTCTACTGCCTTCATTAGTGTTTCATATTCAGGATTAGCTCCTATTCCACCAAACTCAACAATATTTTTATCACTAAGTAAATCCATTACTCGGGAGTATATACCATTCCGCTTAATGCTCCCCTTTCCGTATGTAAACAGTATTTTATTGTAGTCTTGGAGTTCATCTTTAAGCTTTGATAATTGATCTTTTCCAAAATGGATTCTTACCGGATTATAAAATGTAAAATCTTTCATAAATTTCAGTCTTTTTATGTGTATTAAACAAACACTTAATAGCCAAAAATGTTTAACAAACTTTTAGAGTCTCTCAACACGTTCTTTTTTTTAGCGCGCCCCTAAATCCCTCATTTCGGCCTACGATAAAAATCGGAGCAATAACCTAAGGGAGGCCTACACACTCATTAGCTTGCAAATTCATTAAACCCGAATTTTTGAGTTTCTCGAAAGTTTATCTATTTACTTTTTTTTTTAAACCAACCATATCCCCTTCCCATAAAGAATAGTCCTAATAGGATAAACGGAATTGAGAGTAGTTGACCCATTCTGATAGCTTCTGTCCATCCATCGAACTCAACCTGATCAACTTTTGTAAATTCGATTAAATATCTAAAAACAAACAGAACTAACACAAACCAGCCAAGAAATGTTCCTTCTTTCCACTTGTTGATAAATTTTTTATAAACGAAGAAAAAGACAACAAACATAATGAAATAAAAAATTGCTTCGTAAAGCTGAGTTGGATGTCTGACTGTCCAATACTCGGCCAAGCAAGCCATATCCATAGTATTACAATGACCGGTTGCAGCATCAATAGCAGGCTGCAAGTCTTCTGAATTACGCAAAAACTTAAAACCCCAAGGAAGAGAGGTTTGCACTCCAAATATTTCTGAATTTGCCAAATTACCAAGTCTAACCATTCCACCTGCCAGAGGCACTATAAGAACAATTCGGTCAAGTAACCCAAGAAAATTCATTTTAAATTTACGGGCATACAACCAAACAGCGAGTAATATTCCGACGGCACCGCCATGACTTGCTAATCCTCCTTCCCAGACTTTCAAAATTTCAATTGGATTCGACAGGTAATATCCCGGGTTATAAAACAAACAATGTCCAAGCCTTAGGCCCACAACAACACCAATAATTATAAAAATTGCAAGTTTATCGATATTCTCTTGCTTAGTTCCCTCTTTTCGCATTACTCGCGAAAGGATAAGATAACCT
>RZYX01000079.1 GCA_009930155.1 Clostridia bacterium
GACCAACCTCTTTTTCTTTTAAACTGCTTGCCCATCGCTGTGTATATTTCTTCTGCATTTTCTATATCAAGCATGCGTTCACCGTAAGGCGGGTTACATATTACAGTTCCCTTTTCACTTCTGGGTTCAAAATCACGAATGTCGGCAGTATAAAATTCAATCTTAGATGATACTCCAGCACGCTTTGCATTAAGCTTTGCAAGTTCAATAGTTTCACTGTCTATATCAGAACCGTAAGCAGCAAAATCACTTTCCCATTTTACTAAATCCTGTGCTCGTGTTCTCTCTTCATACCAAACTTCAGAAGGAATATTGCTCCAATTTTCTGCCGAAAACTTGCGATTAAGTCCTGGCGCAATATTATGAGCTAACATTGCTCCCTCTATTAATATTGTTCCTGAGCCACACATAGGGTCATATAGCTTATGGTAATTGCGAACTCTTGCAAGATATACAAGTGAAGCTGCAAGAGTTTCTTTAATTGGTGCAGCATTAGCATCAAGCCTATATCCACGCTTGTGTAAGCCTGCTCCAGATGTGTCAATAAGCAAGCTTACCTTATCTTTCATAATTGAAAATTGTATCTGATAAAGAGAGCCAGTTTCAGAGAACCAAGGCACTTTGTATTTTGATTTAAGGCGTTCAACAACTGCTTTTTTTATTATTGATTGGCAGTCACGAACACTAAATAACGCAGAGTTTATTGAATATCCTTTAACTGGGAAAGCATCGTCTTTGCCAATCCAGTCTTCCCATGGTAATGCCTTGGTGTTTTCAAAAAGTTCTTCAAAACTCCTTGCTTCAAAGCTACCAACAAGTATTTGTATTCTCTCTGCAAAGCGACAATTTATATTAGCTCTTGCAAGCATAAATTCATCGCCTGAGAAAAGAACGCGGCCGTTTTCTGCGACAACATTCTCAGCTCCCATTGCACGAAGCTCGTCTGCAATTAAAGATTCTATACCTAATAAACAAGGTGTTACATAATTAATATTCATTTACTTCCTCCGATTTATATAACTAATTAAATAAAAAGTCGGCAGGGACAAAGCCCTGCCGAAAATGTTAAAGCTCAAGCATTGGGTTCAATGAGACCATATCCGCCATCTTTACGACGATATACTACATTGGTTTCATTATAATCTTGGTTAAGAAAAACATAAAATTGATGTCCTAACATATTCATCTGTAGAATTGCCTCATCAATGCTCTGTGGTTTAAGATTCAATGATTTGGTTCTAACAACATCAAATTCAGTTTCTTCGTGAATATTTGTGTCACCCAAGTACTCGTCAAAAGCGCCTTTACGAAGTTGCTTTTCAACTTTTGTTTTATTCTTTCTAATCTGGCGTACAAGAGAATCCACACAATGGTCAAGAGCTTCCTCTAACTCATCTGCATGATCTTCTGCTCTAAAAATCATATTATTATTTAAAACAGTTATTTCAACAATTTTTTTGTTTTTTTCAACTGTAGCGGTAATCTTTGCTTCTGCTTCATCTGAGAAAAACTTTTCAATTTTAGAAAGCTTTATTTCTGCCCTTTCTCTAAAAGATTCTCTTGGTGTACATTTACGTCCTATAATTGTGATTTTCATATTCCAATCCCCCTATTATATATAATAACCCCGATTTTTAGGGATATTTAATAAAAGAAACTTAATTTATGTGTATATTATAGCACACATTGTTCAAAAAATAAAGATGTTTTTATATATTAAAGTATAATTTTGGCGTGTCTTGTAACATGGCAACCAACATTTACAGAAACAGGAAGTCCCGCAATATGTGTAGGTGCATATTCAATATTTATAGCAAGTGCTGTTGTGTTTCCGCCAAATCCTTGTGGTCCTATGTTAAGCTCGTTTATTCTGCTGAGAAGTTCTGATTCCATATCACTATAAAATGGCTTTTCATTCCTTTTACTTATAGAGCGGCATAAAGCTTTTTTTGCGAGATATGCACAGTGCTCAAAATCTCCACCAATACCAATACCAAGAACAATTGGAGGGCAAGGATTACTTCCCGCATTTTTTACAGTATCAATTACAAAACGGATAATATCTTCTTTAGTTGCGGATGGCGTGAACATTTTGAGAGCACTCATATTTTCACTACCAAACCCCTTTGGTGAGACCGAAAGGGTTATTTTATCACCTGGTACAATTTTGGTATGTATAATTGCAGGAGTATTATTTCCTGTGTTTTTTCTTTCAAGAGGATCGCTCACTATAGAACAGCGTAAATATCCTTTAATGTACCCTTCACTTACGCCCTCGTTGATTGCGGAAACAAAATCTCCACCAACAATGTGAACATCTTGCCCAATTTCAGCAAATACGACAACCATGCCAGTATCTTGACATATTGGTATATTAAGCTCTTTTGCAGCATCAATATTTTCACAAAGGTCGTTCATTATTGAAAGTGGTAATTCATCTTTTTCGTTTGCTACACAATTTTTAATACAAGTTTCTAAATCACTTGGCAATATTTTATTTGCTTTTATACAAAGCTCTTTAACTGCATTTTTGATTTCTACAACATTTATTTCTCGCATTCTATCTCCTTAAAAACAAAGTGCAGAGTGAAACCTAATTAAAGGCACTCTGCACAATAAACTTATTTTTGTTTATTTGAGCCGCCGCTCTTTCGTGAAAATCCGCCGCCGTTCTTTGATTCGTTGATATGTTTAAGATCAGTCATCTTTTCATCACTAACTTGTTTAAACTTTTGCATCATATCCTCGAACGACATGCTCTTGTTCGCTTGGTTTTTTTGACCCTGCCAAACATTAGCATTAGAAGATTGTCTACCTCTGTTTCCGCCTCCGCCTCCGCTACTATGTGAATACGAAGAGTTGCTACGCTGAGGCCTTTCTACTGGTTCTTGTGCTTTCTTAATGGAAAGACTAATCTTACCATCATCACTAATACCAATAACTTTGACCTTTACTGTTTGACCTTCTGAAAGGAAATCAGTAATTTCTTTGACATATGTTGATGCGACTTCGGAGATATGTACCATGCCAGTATCCCCGCCAGGTAACTCAACAAAAGCACCAAATTTTGTAAGTCCTGTAATTTTTCCCTCGACTATTACTCCAACCTCAACTTGCATAAAAAAGCACAGTCCTCCTTAAAACTACCATAACATAATGTTAATTGCCTGAAGATGTATCGTAATAAACACGCTCACCTGGAAGAACATATCCAAGCACATCGCGTGCAACACGCTCAATATATTTTGACTGGTCGCCATCGTTCAATATTTGCTCGAACTCTTCTTTTTTTAGTTCTTGCGATTTATACTGCTGATTTACTTGGGTTGCTATCTCTTTTTTATCTTTTATCTCAATCTGAAGATGAACTAGTGTGATAACAAAATAACCCATAATAGCAATAAGCGACAAAGTAAGAATAAAGCTATGACTACGCTTCTTTTTACTCACTCCTTATCATTCCCTTCATCTAAAACGGAATTATCACCTACTATATCTATTGTATTATACACTAAGGTCTTGTTATATTTCAAGTATATTTTGAATTTTTTATTTATTTTCCTAATCTTTTTATTAATAAACATATAAATTTTCTTATATTGCTTAAATATTTTTGTAAATATCCATTTAAAAGGTTTTAAAATAAGTAAAAATATTTTTTTGACTAAGCTTTTAATTTTATCTATCGTTTTTGCTGCAAAGGACACAACAAAAAATCCTGTTGAGAAATAATATATTATCCATCCTAAAAATTCTCCAATAATGATATATCCACGCACTATTCCAGAACTTAGTGCAAGAATAAATAAAAAAGTTACGAATGAGCATGACAATAAATACAAAATATCCTGTATATATATTGCGTATTTGTTTTTAGTTATTGTAAGCCTTGTAATATAAAAAAGATCATAAAGTATTCCAAGCGAAAATCCAAGACCTATTGATAAAAGAAAAATCCTTGTTTGAAGTGCCATCGTAGGAATATACATTTACCTAAACACCTTGTTAAAAAATCCGACATTTTTAGGTTGAGCATCAGAATAACTAAGTGACGAGATATTTCCTTCCATCAACAACTCACCTATTTCAAGGCTTAATTTACTTATATGAAGCTGGGTTCCATGAACTGTAAGCTCCCCCAAATCAGTAAATACAACAACAGTCTGCTCATCAAAGCTGTCTACATCTGAAACTCCAGAAATACTTAATGAGCGCCTGTCCTCCATAATAAGATTATGGGGCATAGAAACTGTATTTCTTTCTTCCGCCATAAAAGCCAACCTCCTTTATTTTATATTTATAGATATGAACATAAATAGGAGGTTATAACTAATAGTGAAAGTAAGTTTTTTTATATTTTATTCTAATGTTATATTAGAACTGGCTTTAAGATAGCTTTAATTTATATTTAAGATTTATTAAAAATCATATTAATAAGTTTAAAAAAGTTTATACATAAGTAGAGCATCGCTCTTTGTTGCGTGTTCTGCAACAGTTGTTACTTGTGCTTTTATTTTATTTTGTCCCATTGTTATTTCTATAATATCGTCTTCTTTAATATCATATGATGCTCGTGCCACTTTACCATTAACGGTAACATGCTTTGCATCACAAAGTTCGTTAGCAATTGTTCTGCGTTTTACAAGCCTTGATACTTTAAGATATTTGTCAAGCCTCATGTTATAAAACCTCCCAAAACATAGGGGGGAAGAGACTAAGCCTCCTCCCCCAATTGTTTGTATTGATTAATTACTACTTGTTTGAAACGGCATCTTTAAGAGCTTTACCAGCCTTAAATGCAGGGAGCTTTGAAGCTGGAACTAACATAGCTTCACCAGTTTTTGGATTGTGTCCTTGCTTTGCAGCACGGTCACGAACCTCAAATGTACCAAAGCCAACAAGTTGAACTTTGTCACCACTTACAAGGGCATCAGTGATACTTTCAATAACAGCTGCAACCGCTTTATCAGCATCTTTCTTAGAAAATTCTGCTTTTTCTGCTACTGCATTTACAAGATCTGTCTTATTCATTTTTGTTTCCTCCATATTAAAAAACAATATATTTTCCATAAAACGCCCCTAAGTTTCAAAGGTGTTTCATTTGGATGCTAATTTATGTTTTGCTTCATTCCATAGCTCGTCCAGAATATCTATAGAAGAACTTTTAATATCAATATTTTTATCTTTTGCAAGTTCTTCAACAGTAATAAAACGCTCTATAAACTTATCTGAAGAAGCTGTAAGTGATTCTTCTGCATCACATTTCAAAAATCGTGAAACATTAACAGCAGAAAACAAAACATCTCCAAGCTCTTCAAAACAACCTATATCATTTTGAGTCTTAATAGCCTCTTTTAATTCATCAACCTCTTCTGAGAGTTTGTCAAGAGCACCATTTATATTATCCCAGTCAAAACCAGCTTTTGTAGCCTTTTGCTGAATCTTAGTGCTACGCATAAGTGCAGGCAGTTCCATAGGAACAGATATCATACTGTCTGATTGATTTTTCTGCCCTTTAGATGCACGCTTTATATCATCCCAGTTAGAAAGAACGGTTTCGGTATTATCTGCAACTGTATCACCAAAAATATGTGGGTGACGCTCAATAAGCTTTTTACAAATACCATCAGCAACATTATCAATATCAAAATTACCTTGTTCTGTTTCTATCTGTGAATGAAACACAACTTGTAAGAGAACATCGCCAAGTTCTTCTTTTAATAGTTCATTGTCCTCTTTATTAATTGCTTCAATGACTTCATATGTTTCTTCAATAAAATTCTTCTTTATACTTTGATGTGTTTGCTCCCTATCCCAAGGGCAACCATCTTCAGATCTTAACAATTTCATTATTTCAATTAAATCATATATGTTATATGATTTCTTAAATAAAAAATCTTTTATCACTTTTAGACCCCAAATCAAGTATATAATATTTTTATATTAACCTATTAAACCATATTTTTCAAGTCTTTTAGCAATCTTTTCTCCCTTTGGAAGCATTAAAATATCATATTTTGATATAGCATTCACTAAAAACAATGATACAAGATATACAAAAACGGAAATAATTGAGGAAATTAATAGTGCTAGAGCAGAGCTGTTAAGCCTGCCTGAAGCATCTCCAAATGTAAATGTCATATCGAGTAAGCCATATGATGACCACGCTGAAAGACCTGCTAAAGAAGCACAGAACAGGGGTTTTAGCAAGACCGACGATATGTTTATCTTTATCTTAGTTTCTTTAATTAAGAAGAATAGATTATTAGCCACAATAATTGTATAGCATAGTATAGTTCCTATTGGTGCACCATATATGTTAAACTCTGGATTACCTACTAAAATATAGTTTGAAACTATTTTTACAATAGCTCCCATAACTAAAGATTTTACAGGAACATCTGCTCTGCCTATTGCTTGAAGCATATTTGTGATTGGTGTTGAAAGAGCCATAACAGCTGCAGCAAATCCATAAACCGATACAATGTATGCAGTAATTCCTATAGAACTTTCTGCACGAGTTCCAATATACATAAAGGTTAAAATAGGCTTTGCAAGGATTGCCATACAAATTCCTGTTGGTAACGCAATAAGAAGTGACGCTCTTAAAACAGAGTTAACGGTACGATAAATCTTTCGTCTGTCTTTAATAGCCCAAGCGGAAGAAAGTGCTGGAATTGAGCTAACACCAAGAGTCATTGTTATTGTTGGCAACAAATTTTTAAAGTCTAAAGCAGTGCCATATGACCCATATAAATAGTTTTTAATATCACTATCAAGAGTACGCGATTCTAAAAGAGGTTGCGCATAGACATCTTTAATATAAGCAAGGTTGTTTTGAATTACATCTGCAAGTCTATTTTGAATTGTCCAAGAATCTATTATGTTTGTTATATTAAGAATAAGTGAACTTGCAACGACAGGGATAGCTATGCTTATAAGCATTTTTGCCAAGTCTTTGCTTGGAGCTGGTCTTGGAGAATTCACAAGATTTTCTCTTGTTATTCCATCTCCTATTGCTTTATGGCGTATCATTACAAATAATAAAGCAAAAATAGTGCCTACTGTTACTCCACCAATTGCAGCAGCAGCAGTATAAGGATAAATTGCACTGAGTGCCTCATCGTGATTGTTAACTATTGTGCCAAAAACAGCATCACCTAAAGCATATTGATTTTCACCAATCTTCATTACTATTTTTGCAAACACAAGTCCAAAGAAAAGCTTGCCAATAGCCTCTATTACCTGAGAAATAGCCGTTGGTATCATATTTCTCATGCCTTCATAATATCCTCTGTATGTTGACATTAAACAGCAAAAGAAAACCGATGGAGCTATTGCAAGTATGCTTGGCATAGCGTTTGGAGAGTCAATAAATATTTCCCAATGGGTATAAGGGTAAGCCATGATAAAAAGGATAGCTGTACCTATAAATCCTGTTAAAATAAATAGCTTTTTTACAATTTTAAAAATAACACGAACTTCTCGATATCTTCCAGTTGCCATTCTTTCAGCAACCATACGAGAAACGGCAACTGGAAGTCCAGCCATTGAAATTGCATAAATAGGTGTGTATATCTCATAGGCAGTATTAAAATATCCCCTGCCGACAGTACCAATAAAGGCTGTCAGCGGGATTTTATAAAGTATACCTACAATATGAACAATTACCGTAGCAACTAAAAGCACCATTGCTCCACTGAACAATGATTGACTTTTATTACGAGGCTTCACCAATATTAACACGCCCTAAAAGTTTGAAAATAAATTACTAAAAATCCAGCTTTTATACGTTAGGATAAGAATCAGATTCTGAAGAATTTGTATTACTAATTTTACTTGTAATCATTTCTGAAAGCTCGTTAATTCTTGCTTCTATTGTTTCAATCCTATATATAATACTTTTACATTTTTCCGCATTATTAATGCCGTTTTTCAAAGAATCAGCATACAATTTTCCAATAATTTCATAACTGTTTGCACGCTCTTTTTCTAAATCTCTCATTTCAAATCGTAACTTTGAGATATCTACAACTTCCTCTGCACGTTTACCTAAGTTGAGTGCAACATCACGAGCGGACACTAAAACATCATCTAAAATACCCATGAACATTCTCCTTACTATTTGATATGGTCATTTAATAATATACAATCAAAGCACAAAAGGCAATGATTATTTTCCAATAAATTCTCTAAGTAGTGAATCATTTGGAACTGCATTTGCTGGAATAGCTTGAAATTTATCAAGATTTGCAAGAATTTTTTTACATTCTGAGTAATATTCACTTTCTTTTGGAAGTTCTTGAAAAAGCTCTGTTGCAATCGATTTTAATACACAAGGTTCGTAAGAATGGAAAGAGTCAACTGAAACATCTGCAAGAGGCTTGAATGGAAAAAGATACTCATTTTCACCAAACTGAACGCTATCCCAAAGCTTATATGTATTTTCAATTGAGCTATTTCTAAACTTATAATCTCTAACTGCTCTGCGTAAAAAACGCATATTTCTCTTTGTTAGCAAAACATTTTTATCATTATCAAATATTCTTGATGAAATACTAATGTAAACTTTTAAGAGTTTTTCGTGTGGTAAGCAATCAGTAATAACAGGATTTAATGCATGTAATCCCTCAACTATAACAACATCATCTTCTTTAAGAGTAATGATATTTGTTTGTTTTGACCTGCAACCATTAATAAAGTCAAAAATAGGTAACTCACATCTATTTTCTATTAAAATATCATTTAAACAGTTAGATAAAAGTGGTAAGTCAAGCGCATAAACTGTTTCAAAATTGGGCTTTCCATTTGGAAATTTTGGAACATTATTTCTGCC
>RZYX01000282.1 GCA_009930155.1 Clostridia bacterium
ATCATGAAAAAAATAATAATTATAACACTGGGATTATTGTTAAGCGCGACAATATTTGCACAAGATATTCGTTTTTCTCAGCCATTTTCAGCTCCTATGAAATTAAATCCTGCAATTATTGGAGCAGATAATAGTATAAATGCCAAGTTAAATTATCGTTCACAGTGGACAGGTATTGATAAAGGTTATAGAACCGCCTCGTTAACATATTTTATGCCTGTTTATGAACAAAATGAAGATAATAGTTTGAATGCAGGATTGTTTGTTATGAACGATAGAGCTGGGGCTTTTAACCATCTGGAAGTTATGGCTGCAGTTGCATATAATATCAGATTAACCGATAACGGACATTTTTTAAGTTCGTCTTTGTACTTTGGTTTTAATCAAAAGTTTTTAGATTATCAGAGTCTAACTTTTGATGATCAGTATGTTGTAGGATCTTATACTCCTGGTATGCCAAGTAATGAATTAATTATGCAAGAATCAAAGGTTTTTGCAGATGCAGGTATTGGCGTTTTGTGGTATTATAAACCTGATGATGGAAATATTAATGCTTTTGCAGGTTTATCAGTTTATCACATGACTCCTCCTAATGAGAGCTTTTTAGGTGATGACGGGATTTTATTTACAAAAATTTCTACTCAGGCCGGGATAAAAATCAAGCCGGAAGATAGCAAAGTTTCGTTTATGCCAAATGTAATAGCGAATTCACAAAATGGTGTTTACGAATTGGCAACAGGATTATATGCTGATTATGCAATTAATGACGATTATCTTGTTAAGGTTGGTACATGGTATAGAGCTCAAAAAACTATGGCTTTCCTTGTCGGGTTCCAATACACAAACTACTATGTTGGGTATAGCTATGATATACCGGGTGGGGGAATTGGAAATGTTGCGACAGGCGTAAGTACTCACGAAATTAGTCTTGGATATTACTTTAACAATTCGGACGATATTCGTAAATTATTTTAAATTTTTAGCTTATGAGCAAAATTAAATATTTAGTTTTAACTCTTTTTCTTGCCTCTTCTTTTGGGCTTTCATCTAAGGCCCAATTGGTGATACAAGATTTTTTGACCGATGTTCAGCTCGTTCAGGATGTCTTGCTTGGAGATGGAGTGCAAGTAATGAATATCACATCAACTGGTCATCCTCAAGCTATTGGAGAGTTTAGTACTGGAGCCGGAATACCTTCGATTCCAATGGAAAGAGGTATTATTATTTCAACAGGGAGAATTTTCGATGCAGTAGGGCCAAATATTGATCCTGGAACTTCTACTGATAATGGAAGACCGGGAGATAGTGATATTGAAAGTATTATTGGTATGACATCAAATGATGCAGCAGTAATTGAATTCGATTTCTTTTCGCCGGCTGATACTGTTTCTTTCAATTATATTTTTGCTTCAGAAGAGTATCGCGAATATGTTTGCGATTTTAATGATGCATTTGCCTTTCTATTAACTGGGCCAAATCCTTTAGGTGGTAATTATGTTAATGAAAATATTGCTTTGGTTCCCGGAACCAGTACTGCCGTCGCAATTGCAACAGTGAATAATGGGGATTCAAATAGTACTTGCCCTGAGGAAGGTGCAAATTCTGCTTATTTTGTTGATAATGCCGGTGGTTTAAACGTTGAGTTCGATGGTTTAACTCAAATGTTTACTGCTGTCGCAATTGTCGAGCCATGTCAGTTATATCATATAAAAATTGTGATTGCGGATGCCTTTGATAGTGCATACGATTCAGCCGTTTTTCTTGAAGCAAATAGTTTTGCTGCTGCTGTTGATACTGTAGTTACTG
>RZYX01000283.1 GCA_009930155.1 Clostridia bacterium
GCCTTTGTTTGTGTCAAACTTAACTTCCACAGTCATTTTGCTGAAATAGATTGTTATGTCAATCGTCCTGTTTGCCGTGTTTGTGTCGGCATTAGTTTTTAAGATTGTGAGAGTTTGAGAAAGATTATAGACATTGCCGTTTATCACAAAATATTTATAGGAATATCCGTCTGGACGATAGTTTTGTCTTAAAACATAAGAAACGGAATTGTATGTGAAAGAATATTGCCCGTCGACAATTAAAATATCTCTCACAACTGTTTCTTCACTTTCCGAAAATGAGATGTGCTGTGGGTAAATATTTGGGTCTTTTGCTGAGTCGTTTGATAAAACAATATTATTTTTTGAGAAAATGCTATATGCTTTTAAGGCACTGTCAATATAATATCTCACATTTTCAGACGTGGTGAAATAGTATTCCAAGCGAGTTTCGTCGAAAATTATATCGTTGTTTTCATAAACATTTGATTGCTTATCCACAACCCTCACAGGAACTCCATTTGTGAAAGTGACTGTGACATCTTCATAGTGAACGAACATAACCGAATTGATGTCGTTTGCTGAAAGTAAGGTGAAAGTTTTTCCATAATTTACCGTCTGAGTTAATGTTAATAAATTCTCATCACCCACGGCTTGATCGTCTATTTTATAAGTTGTCGTCCCCGGATATTTGTCATATTCGGTGTCGTAATGATAGACCACAGTAAATTCGTTTGGTTGCCAAACTGCATAAGCATATATGTTATGATTTGGCAGTTGCAATCCATTAATCTCAGAAGTGAAAGTCTGATAAGTTTGCCCCATTTTCACAATATAGACAAAGTTATCTTTATATTCACAAGTGGATTCTTCTGCAATAATATCAAAAATCTCAACATCAACAAGTGGGCTCTGCGTCCCTATGCTCGAAATGACATTTCCTGTGCTTCTCTCGACATAAATGCTCCAACCCACAAAAGTGTAGCCCTCTCTTAAAGGGTTTGCCTCTAGGGCTTTGTCCAAAAAGTTTTCTTGCGAAATTGTGTCGTTATATGTGAAAGTGAATGAGCCAGTTAAGTCAAGTTCTTCACTTTCTGCACTAATGTCCTTATAGAACAAAGAATAGTTTGGATAGCCCAGCACAAGGGATTTCTTAAAAGTGTCGACAATTAAGATGAAATCAACTTCGTTGTATATTTTGAAAGGCTCATAGCCCTCAATGAACAATGTCGCCACGTCATTAAACAAACTTGCTTTTGTGAAAAGCACAATTGGTTTTCCTAAAATGAAGTCGTCATTTGGAAAATCAATTATGATCGGGGTTGAAGTTTCAAAAAACGCTCCTCCTGAAATCGTGATATATTTGTATTCGTCGACTTTATTTCCTTCGGTGTCAGTGTAACTAACAAAATTGATAAAAATCTTTTGGTTTTCAGCAATGACAACGCTTCCCGCAAATTCAAGATAGCCAGTGTTGTAAATAATAATTTCATTCAAACTTGTGTTCATTTTCACAAGCACATTTGTGAGGATAAAGTTTCCTGCATTATAGATTGCGCTTGCATTTTCATAAGACATATTTCCATAAAAATTGCCAGAAACAAAATTGACAGTCCCGCCGTCGTTACAAATTCCTGCTCCAACATAAGCGTAGTTGCCACGATAGGAATCCACAAGCGTTGGGGCTGTTAGGTTTGCTAGTTGTGCATTATATTGAGCAGTGAGAGTTGCCACGTCAGCGTTATAATTTTCTATTAAAGTTGCTTTTTGGGCTGTTTTTTCTTCCTCTGAAAGAGCCACGTTATTGTCAATGTCACTTATTTG
>RZYX01000284.1 GCA_009930155.1 Clostridia bacterium
CCACACGGCGCACGGAGACACCGGCCAGATACATCTCAATGAGTGCTTCTTCAACGCTGCTTTCCCTGCGGCGATACCGCTCAATGATGGCGGTCTCGAAAGAGATTCCCTTGAGACGGGGCACATTGAGCGTAACGTCGCCGGATGTGGTGGTAAGGTTTCGGCTGTAATGGCCGCTGCGATAGCCATGCCGTTCCTCACTGCGCTCATATTTAGCAGCCTGTGTCAGCTTCTCAGCTTCGGCTTCCAGCAGGCCGTTTAACGTTTCCTCCACACTGCCTCGGACTAACTCCTTGATTTGCCCCTTGATTACTTCCTCATTTAACTGTACAATTTTCTCGGACATGGTTTGCTGTCTCCTTTCAGAATGGTGTGTCGTGACTTCATTCTATCAGAGCGCTGCAAACCATGCCCCTTTTTATGCCTTTTTCAATTTGCGCAACTTATTCTACCTTATCATTGAAAATAAAGGCTTTTTGCGGAATATCTTTTCTGCGGCAATGCGCCATAGCTGTTACCGTAGTTGATACAAAATATCGACTGCGGTAACGCTTTTTTATGCCCGAAATTGGCTGTTCTGCTTTGAAATAGGATAGTTCAAGTCCTGCTCAGAGCAGTTTTTTTAATGGATATGCCGTTATTTCAGAACATAAAAAAAAATAATAGAGACTCAGTTGTGTAGCAAATTCAAAAAGCAACGCTAAACAAACATGCTGCGGCGTTCTGCTCGTTGTTTGTTTAGCGTGTACCCTATTTAATGCAACTATGTTATTTGGCAACTAAGTAAAATAAAAAGGGTTTGTTTTCCTTTGTTACAGGGTCATCCCTATAAATACTTGCCCTAAATATCTCAAGTTCATTTTCCATGTTATTGTAATATTCTTTGTAAACAACATGGTGTTCATCTCTTACCTCAGTCCTAAATAGCATATCTTGCAACTCCAATATGTACACTATCACAACTGGTAAGTTATTAAGCATGTTGTTTTTTTGGCTTTTAATATACTTCTCAAAATGATAAGCTGAACTTTTTATTTTATTTAAGGTGTCGCGTTGAGGTTGATGCAATTTTGAGTATATATTCATTACTCTTTCACATCTTCTTTTTTTCAAATCTGTTGCAAAGAAATATATATTACCATAGGCATTTTCAACTTTCTTATAGTTGGTTTTGCTTATTTCAATATATTGCTCCATAATAGCATTAATTTCTCTAACATATTTTTCATATCGTACGTTAATGCTGTCCTCAACAAATTCCTCAACATTTTCTACGCCAATAGCATTTATTGCGTCTTTCTCGTGTTCCATTATGTATTGTTTCAAGGCATGTTTTGCAGTGTCTTGCGGAACAAGGTGCTCCCCTGCCTCAACTCTTACGCCTCCAGGGAAGTTTTCAAGGATATTCTTAATAGTCGTATTGCTGCTCCGCTCTTGTATATAATTTTTTACTAAGTCCATGGGTTCATTAAACGCTAAAAAATCTAAAGCTGATAATTTCTTATTTATTTCTACGGCATCTAAATAATAATTTTCAAGTGTTATTGTCTTTATATCAAAATATTCAACCGCATAAATTATCAACGTTACAAAAGCACTCGCACATACACCTAAAAGGAATGCTGCAAAAAATGTGATTGAACCACTGCGCGAGCTACAAGGTGGTGCAAAATTAAGTAATATAGCGCCAATAAAACTCAAAACAATTATTGTAATTGAGGCTCTCAGTGCAAAAACTTTCCCTTTAATAACAACCCCCCCTCACATTTTTTAAGTATATCGCATTTTACAGTTATTCAC
>RZYX01000080.1 GCA_009930155.1 Clostridia bacterium
CAAACCCTCATCATTATATCAAAAGGAGGTTTTTCTTGTATCTAAAGATTTTTATCCACACCGGCAGAGCCGGTGGTTATTTGTCCTAAAGAGTACAAAGCAAGCGGGTAACAGTTCACACTGTTACCCGCTTTTTCTTAATGCCCTAAAGTTATAAAAAGAAATTTGTTATTACAGATTTTTATATTTTTCAATCAAAATAGATAATATACAAAACAAAAATGATTAATCATATTATTAGAACTTAAAAAACAGTGCCAATCATATGATTAGCACTGTTAATTATAAGTTTTTACCACTAAGTTATAAACCTTACCTTTTAAACTTAAAGTAAGTTAAAATAATGGTTGTAAAAGTAGAAACAACTGCCGCTGCACTAACTGCATAAGTTGTTGCAGTTGGACCCTGGTCTTCCTGCTTTGCCTGTGTTGTTACGGATTGTTCTATATCACCAGTTGAGTTTACAAGTACATTCCAAGCTTCAAGTTCCTCTGGATAACCATCATTCTTGATATCTGCAAGAGGTATATAATTATCGTTTACAGCAACAAGTGAGGGCTGTGTTGTTGTCTCTTCTGTAGTCTTGTCTTCCTCTGGTGATTTTGTTGTTTCAACTTTACTTGTTGTTTTACTCGCTGTCTTACTTGTTGTTGCTTCTTCATTAGATGCCTTTGGTGCAAGCGTTGTTGAAGGTACTGTGGTTGTAGTTGTAGATTCCGCCTGCGTTGTCTCTGGAAGCTGTGTTGTCGGTACAGTTGGTTGTGTTGTTGGAGTCTGTGTTGTTTCCTCAACAGTATAGGTTACAGTTACACGACTTGGGAACGCATTATTTGCAACGCTAATTTTACTTTTTGCATTTTGGATTACAACCTCTTTAAGAGAAGAACAATCACTTGTAAATGCCCCACTCTCAATGTACTTAACACTTGCAGGAATAGTAACCTTTGTTATCTTGGAAACATTTACCGTCCAACCCCAGGCACTATTACAAAATGCACCAGATTTTATTGCAGTTGCCTTTGATGGTATTGTGATTTCACCCTTTGGACTCCATGATGAAATTCCAATAATTTCATAGTTTACATTGTCATTATACCTGTAATTATTTTCAATATAAACTGCGAAAGATGACAATTGAGTTGAAATAACCAGCACAAATGCAGTTACAATGACTGTTACCGTTCTTAAAAAACGGCTTGATTTAATTACCATTTTAACTCGCCCCTTAATTTTGTGACAAGAGCCCCCACTGGACTATGCTAGTTAATGTCACAAATCTTTATTTGTAGTAATTACATCATAACATGATTAGTATAAATATGGCAATATTAAAGTCATAAAACTTGTTACAAAAATAGTGAATGTAATTGGTCAATTTGTCCATCTTATCTGCCACAAATTTGCATTGCAAGAGCTATTTCATCTGTTATTATTGAATCGCATCCAATATCCAACATTCGCTTTATTCCATTATAAGAATTAGCTCCCCATACATTTACCAAAACACCATTTTCGTGGCATTTTTTTACATGCTTTTCCTTTATATTTCGAATATGTGGATGAATTGTTTGCAAGTTATTTTCCAGTGCAAAAGCAATACTCTTGTTGATTTTACTCTCTCTTGAAAAGTCTGAAGGAGAGAAAAGTGCTCCAACTTTTAGCGTATTATCAACACTTTTGACTTTTTTTACCAAATCCAAATCAAAACTCGAAAAAACTACATCACCTGTAAAGCTATGTAGCTTTACTTCATTAATAACACGCTTTACAAGCTCTTCGTTTAGTTCATCTTGAGATTTAAGTTCTATGTTTATAATTTTAAAATCTTTTACAATATCCAGCACCTCTTTAAGTGTTGGAATCTGGATATTTTTGAACTCTGAAGAAAATTTTATGCCAAAGTCAAATTGCTTAAGCTCTTTTAAAGTATAATCTTTTATTCTGCCACGGCCGTTTGATGTTTCTTTAATATTATAATCATGGCAAACCACCAGTTCTTTATCCTTTGTCAAATGAACATCAAATTCTACTCCATCTGCCTTTAATTCCACAGCCTTTAAAAATGCTGGAATTGTATTCTGCGGTGCATACCTTGACGCTCCCCTATGACAAATAAGATTAGTCACAAGCCCACCCCCTTTTAGTTTATTCTACCATAAAACTAGATGTCTTGCATCACCAAAAGCACCTATAACAAACAGTGCCACCCCAACAGCAAAGCTGAATTTGGAATGGCACTGTTTATAATATTAATATTTTGTATATTAATTTTTCTTGTGTTCGTCTTTTACTTCGTGCGCATCTTTTAATTTATTCTCATCTTTACTTTTTACAGCGTCCATAACTTTTTCATATATCTCTACTACCTTAAAACGTGCATCAATTTTTGGATTACTCTTTACAACCTTTGATTCGCCATCTGTAAGAACCGCATCTATCTCTACTTTTTCACTAGCACCAGGAAGACATAGCGGTGGAAACATAACACACCACCAATTTTTCCCCGCTCCTTCGCCTATTATTATACGCACAGCTTGATATTGCCCTGCTGGAAGTGTGATTTCATCATAAGAACGAGTTCCAAAATACTCCTCACCTATCTCAATTCTTACATCATAGTCATAGCCCTCTTCTTTTATCACCCTTTTTGCAACTTCTAATAGTTTGTCCTGAGAAGCCTCTATCTTTCTCTGTGCTTCTTTAACATCAGTCGCACCACTAAAAACATCTTTACCCTCTTTTATCACTGCATCTCTAACCTTTAGTTTTAACTCTTGGTCATATTTCTCATCCGAGTTTGCTATAACATGCATTCTTAAAACGCTATGTTCTATCCCTTCACAGCTAGCAGCAAATCCAGAAAGGCTTATTGCTGCGGTAAGTACTATTGCCATAAGTATTGAGGTTTCTATTTTTTTAAAATATTTTATGTGCATAAAAACACCGTCCCTTCACTTGAAGTATGGACGGTGTTAAAAATATTTATTCAATTTTTAAAAAATTATTTTATTCAAACTTACATCCGCTATCGACAGGCTTACAAACAAAAACATCCTTGATACTCTCTTTGAGTTGACTCGCACAATTTTGTGCGTCTTCCTCACTTGTAAATACTCCAAAAACAGTTGGCCCACTGCCACTCATACAACGCCCTATTGAATTATGTTTTCTCATGATGCGTTTTATTTCAACCCGATCAAGTACTTCAACAAACTGTTCAAACACATTGCCCATACACGAGCAAATACGATTAATATCACCATCTACAACGGCTCTTAGCATACCTTCTTTATCCAAATGCCTGCAATATGAAAGTGTATCAAATTGTGCATATGCCTGTGCAGTTGAAACACCCTGAACAGGCTTTGCCAAAACCAAGAAACAATCAGGCAAGTCTGGAAGTGGTGCTAAAACTCCTCCAACATCGAGTGCAAGCATAGTTCCACCCTGCATACAAAATGGAACATCAGAGCCTACTAATAAACCTATTTTTACAAGCTTTTTTGTAGTAAGATTGGTTTCAAAAATCCTGTCCAGTGCAAGAATTACCGCCGCTGCATCCGCACTACCACCAGCAAGCCCCGCTTCAAATGGAATTCGTTTTTGTATGTCTATATGCACACCTGTATTTTCACAGTTCGTATTGCTAAAAAATGCCTTAGCGGCTTTTACAGCAATGTTTGAATCATTACATGGAAGCTTATTATTAGAGCAAGAAAGGGTTATTTCACCGCTATTAGTTCTATCAACGGTAATGGTATCATAAATACCAACAGACTGCATTATCATATAAAGGCTGTGATATCCGTTTTCGGATTTCCCTAAAATATCCAGCATAAGATTGATTTTTGCTGCTGCATTTACAATCATTTCCAGCCTCCTACTCTGCTTTATTCAATGGTAATCATAATAGGTACTCTGCCCTGATATAAAGCAGTATAATCAAATCCACACTCAACGCATATTCCCATTGCCTCGTCAACGCCGCTGCCAATATCTATTGATTTATGTGCATCTGAACCTATTGTTATATACTCTCCACCAAGTTCCTTAAAGCGTTTCACTAAATTTTTAGATGGCATTGTGTCGCCAAGTGGCTGCCTTAAGCCCGAAGTGTTTATCTCAAGTGCTTTTCCATTTTCAGCAAGTGTTTTTAAAATTTCATCAATATAATCATAATATTTTTTTAAATCAACATCAATATTATATTTGCCCTTAATATACCTTAAGGGATATGTTAAATGTGCAAGTGAATCAAATCCATCCCACTTTACAACACCTAGAATTTCTGTAAAATATTCACGCAGTAGCTCATCAACATTTTCATTCGTATAATCCATATAAAAAAAATCCTGCTTATTGCGTAGGTTATGGATTGACGCAAGAATTATATCAAAATTATATTTTTTTATTATTTTCTCTGCCACTTCAAGGTCAAAAGTAGGTTGCCCAAGCTCTACACCAGAGCTAACTATAAGCCTGCCTGTGTATACTTCTCGTGCCTTAACAGACTCAAAATAAGATTGTTTAAGCCTCTTTGATGCATACTTGTTTTGTTTATAATCATCCACTTCACAATGGTCCGTAAACGCAATGGCACGGAGTCCCTTTTCTTGTGCACATTCACACATATGCATTATTGCATCTTTTCCGTCTGGCGAATTATCTGTATGTGTGTGCATATCAAGCAATTTATTATAACTCATTTTAATGCTCCCTTTAACAATAAATACTTTTATTGCTTTATAATCATAACATAATTATAAAAAATTTAACAGTGCTTATACTAATTTTTTATATGCAAATGTTCTTATTTGTGCTATAATTTAGTCATATTTTATATAATTTATATGTTTGTACATTGGTGCAAATATTATTGGAGGTATTTTATGCGTTCGGTTATCACTGTTGTGGGTAAAGATATGGTAGGAATTCTTTCCAAGATTTCTACTCTATGTGCCGAAAATGAAGTTAATGTCATTGAGGTTTCTCAAACTATACTTCAAGATATGTTTTGTATGATTATGCTTGTGGATGTAAGCAATTGTAAATTACCCTTTGGCGAATTAAAAGATAGGCTTTCAAAAATCGGAGACGAAATGAACCTTTCGGTTCATTCTATGCATGAGGATATTTTTAACTCTATGCACAAAATATAACTGAATTTTACCTTTGAGGTGTAGGAAATGATAAATACAAAAGATATACTTGAAACGATAGGAATGATTCAAGATGAACATCTTGACATTCGCACTATAACTATGGGAATTTCACTTTTGGATTGCTGTGATTCTAACATAGACAGCGCTTGCACAAAAATTTATGACAAAATCACAAAAAAAGCTGAACATCTAGTAAAAGTTGGAGAAGACATTGAAAAGGAATATGGTATTCCAATTATTAATAAAAGAATTTCTGTAACTCCTATCGCAATGATTTTAGCAGCAAGTGGCGGAGATCCTGTTAAATATGCATTAACATTAGAAAAGGCATCTCGTGCTGTTGGCGTTAACTTTATTGGTGGATATTCCGCCTTAGTTCAAAAAGGATTTGCAAGCGGCGATGAAGCTCTTATAAACAGTATTCCCGAAGCTTTAGCCGTTACTGACCATATTTGTTCAAGCGTTAACATCGGCTCTACAAAAGCTGGAATAAACATGGATGCTGTTGCACTTATGGGAAGAATAGTAAGACAATCTGCTGAGATGACAAAAGATAGAGATTGTATCGGACCTGCAAAGCTTGTTGTTTTTTGCAATGCTCCAGATGACAATCCTTTTATGGCTGGTGCTTTTCACGGACCTGGCGAACCAGATTGTGTTATTAATGTTGGTGTTTCTGGCCCTGGCGTTGTTAGCTCCGCTCTTGCCAAAATTCCAGACGGTAACATAACAGATGTTGCCGATGTTATAAAAAAGACAGCCTTCAAAATTACAAGAATAGGACAACTTGTTGCAACACAAGCAGCTGAAAGACTTGGAGTTCCTTTTGGAATTGTTGACTTATCTCTTGCTCCAACTCCCGCAGTCGGTGATAGTGTCGCTCGCATACTTGAGAAAATGGGACTTGAAAGATGCGGTGCACACGGAACTACTGCTACTCTTGCTTTGCTTAATGATGCAGTCAAAAAAGGTGGCTTAATGGCATCTTCTCATGTTGGCGGTCTTTCTGGTGCTTTTATCCCTGTTTCTGAAGACGCTGGAATGATTGACTCTGTTCGCTGTGGTGCACTTAGCATAGAAAAGCTTGAAGCTATGACCGCTGTGTGTTCTGTTGGTCTTGACATGATTGTAATTCCTGGTGACACACCTGCGGAAGTTATCTCTGCAATAATTGCAGATGAGGCGGCAATCGGAATGGTCAACACAAAAACGACTGCTGTTCGTGTTATCCCTGCTATCGGAAAAGAAGTTGGTGACGAGCTTAACTTTGGTGGACTTTTGGGAAGTGGTCCTGTTATGAAGCTAAACACATATTCACCAGCAAAATTTATTAGTCGTGGTGGCAGAATTCCCGCTCCTATTCAAGCTCTTAAAAATTAATTTTTAAAAAACTGAATAAACACATTTATTTTGACAATACTATCTGTGAAACGCATTGCTGCGTTTTGCATGCTTTATTATACGGATGCGAAATTGCATTCTTTAAGGAGTTGAAATAAATGCTTGACAGAATATCTTTGATTCTAGTTACAATCGGCGCAATTAACTGGGGCAGCATCGGATTGTTTCAATTTGATATTGTCGCTTGGCTCTTTGGTGGTCAAGATGCAGTACTAAGCAGAATTATTTATACAGTCGTAGCACTTGCGGGTGTGTGGTGTCTTTCATTGCTTTTCAGACCAAACGAAGTTTTGGAACAATCAAGAGCACGAGAAAGAGATTAGTCCAAGCAAATAAGTAAGCCACCTGTTAACTGGGTGGCTTTTATTTTTTTAAAATAATTTATCAAAAGCATTGCTCATTAAACAGTGTTTGTCAATTTTCGATTTTTATGTTTATAAAATAATATTTTTTGATAAATTAGCTTTAAGTTTGTTTATCCGTTTCGTTTGGCACATTCGGGGCTATATTTTATTTTCATAAATAGCATAACAATAACCTTTGTACAGTACTTTTTATATCATAACTATTGCAAACTTGCCTTACTTGTGTATAATTGTATTGTTATATATTATATTATACTAATTAATTGCAATTATTTTTGCTGCATTGGGGGACATTATTTTGGCACAGGCAGAAAAGAATACTTTTATTGAAACTGAACATGAAGTAATGAAATTTTGGGATGATAATAAATGCTTTGAGAAGTTGCGTAAAAAGAACGAAGGCAACGAAGTTTTTAGATTTCTTGATGGTCCTATAACAGCTAACAATCCTATGGGAATTCACCATGCATGGGGTCGTTCTCTTAAAGACATTGTACTTAGATATAAAGCTATGAATGGTTATGACTGTCGCTACCAAAACGGCTTTGACGCCCAAGGCCTTTGGGTTGAGGTTGAGGTTGAAAAAGAACTTGGATTTAAAACAAAAAAAGATATCGAAGAATACGGAATGGACAAGTTCACACGCAAATGTGTTGAACGTGTCGAGCGTTTTTCAGGTGTTATCACAGAACAATCACAAAGACTTGGTCAGTGGATGGATTGGGATAATTCCTATTTCACACATACTGATAAAAACATAGGCGGTATCTGGTATTTTTTAAAAACTTGCCACGATAATGGCTGGATTCAGCGTGAATATAAACCAATGCCTTGGTGTCCTCGTTGTGGAACATCTCTTTCAGAGCATGAGATGACAGGGTCTTATAAAATGATGACTCACAACTCTGTTTTCTTCAAGCTACCTATTGTTGAAGACGGCAGAAAAATCCTTGTTTGGACAACAACTCCTTGGACTCTTTCATCCAATGTTGCTTTAGCAGTCAACCCAGAAATAGATTATGTTGAAGTTAAAGTTAAGAGCGATGATGCTCTTTTAATACTTGCAAAAAATGCTATAAAGCATCTTGGAGATGACAAGCTTGAAGTTTTAAGAGTCTTTAAAGGCTCTGAGCTTGTTGGACTTCATTACGAGACTTGTTTCCCTGAGTTTGAAACTCAAAAAGATATTGACCACAAAATCGTTGAGTGGGAAGATGTTGATGCTACTGAAGGCGTTGGCGTCGTTCACATTGCTCCTGGCTGTGGACTTGAGGATTTTGAACTTGGTGCAAAACTTGGTCTTGAACAGGTTATGCCTGTTGATGACACAGGAATTTTCCTTGAGGGATTTGGGTTCATGTCTGGCAAAGACAGCCACGAGATTGCACCTGAAGTTTTTGAGCAACTTAAAAATAGAAACAAACTTTATAAAGTTGAACCACACGAGCACAGCTATCCCGTTTGCTGGCGTTGTAAGTCCGAAATTATCTTCCGTCTTGTTCCTGCTTGGTATATCCGCACAGAGGAAATTAAGC
Organism: Clostridia bacterium; assembly: GCA_009930155.1. Next base: position 8,464 of record RZYX01000080.1, read on the forward strand.
CAAAGCTTATCGAGGCATCATCAAAAGTTAAGTGGGAACCTGAATCAAACGGTAAGCGTATGAACGATTGGCTCAACAATATGGGCGACTGGAACATCTCTAGAAAGCGTTACTACGGAATGCCTCTGCCCTTCTATCCTTGTGAAGAATGCGGTCATTTAACCGTTATTGGTTCAAAGGCAGAGCTTAAAGAAAACGCTGTCAGTCCACAGGAAGTTGATGCTTTGCCAGAGCTTCACAGACCTTGGATT
>RZYX01000285.1 GCA_009930155.1 Clostridia bacterium
ACAAAACAGAAAAACATTTGAGCCATCGACGAACCGTCGATGCATCCTGTGAAAATCAAAAACGAATCTATAAATAAAAAGCAAGGGAAGTATTTTCTTGCGCTGGAATATCTGATGGAGGCAATTGACATTTTAAAGCAGGATATCCCTAACCTGGACAAGCCAGAACCAAACAGGAATACTTGTAATTTTACTGAATGGAACTATTAACAGAACGACACAAAAATGAGATCACCTGTGTGCTTTCATGTTACGACAGGTTAATCCTAAGCGGGACGCTTCCGGAGATATCATATAGCCAAGGGATGACAAATTATATGTACCAAAATGAGCATAGGATATTTGACTACCCAAAATTTGCAGAGCCATTTAAGGAAACCATTCGAGCCAATGCAGAACAAATAGCCAAAGAACATGGCATTGAGATTGAGTTCATCCGCAAAAATGGTATCAGAAAAGAATCTATCATTTCTGAGAAAATCGCTAAACGTGGAGCTCATCCTGGCATCGTGCATATTCTCTCGGTGATGGAGTCATGCAGTACCTATAAGCCATGGCACGACAAAAAAACAGGCAAAACTTTTTTAAAACCTGACACCAGCAAATGTTTGCATTACTATTTTTATTTTATTGACGAGCAAGTTGGCCTTGGATACGTACGTGTACCAACATGGTGCCCTTTTCGATTGCAGGTTTATATCAACGGACATAATTTACTGGCTTCAGAATTAAAACAGGCAGGGATTAAATATTCTATGATAGACAATGCTTTTGATAGCATTGAAGATGCCGTTAAAGCACAAGAACTTTCGGACAAGATCAGTATTGAGAAACTTCACCGCAAATTAGACGAGTTTGCATGGCAATTCTGTCCAGTATATAAAGATTTTAACCTGAGATATCATTGGAGTGTGATGCAAGCTGAATACGCCACCGATATTGTATTTAAAAAACAGGAAAGTTTGCAGCAAATCTACAGCGAACTTGTTGCAACAGCCATACACACAGTCAAACCTGAGAACATCGCCACTTTTTTGGGTCAAAAACTTGACCCCAGGTATCAAGGCGAGGCTGGCAATAATTACAATGTACGCATTGAAGGAAGCCGCATAAAACATACAATGGGCAAAGTATCGATAAAAATGTATGACAAGTTCAGCAAAATATTGAGAATAGAAACAACAGTAAACGACATAAGCTTTTTTAAACACTTCCGCGAGGTAGTACACCGTGACGGGACAACGTCGCACCAAATGGCTCCATTAAAGAAAAACATCTACAGCCTTTCGTTCCTGGCAGACAACCTGAAAGCCTCCAACAGAAGATACTTGGAGTTTATCTCAGCTTTCGATAACAAAGAAGTTGGCAGAAAGAGACTTGAGAAAGTTACATCATCGAAAAGTGAGAATAACCGCAATTACAAGGGTTTTAACTTCTTTAATGCTGATGATTTAACTCTTTTAATGGCCATTGTCCGTGGTGAATTTAATATTAATGGGTTCAGGAATAAAAACATGCAAAAACTGCTTGGATTTAATAGTGGGAAAATAAGCAGGTTGATCAAACGACTAAGGGTACACGGGCTGATAAAAAAAACTGCCGGTTCATACAAATATTACCTCACTAAAATCGGAAAAGAAACAATTATTATGGCTCAACAAATTAAAGAGTTGGTAATGGTTCCGGCATATTGCTATTAATATTATGCCAAAAAATACACTAATGTTAAAGATAAGGTACTAAATCATCCAATTCCTAATCATTCGCTGCCCCTCAGGCGTCATATAC
>RZYX01000081.1 GCA_009930155.1 Clostridia bacterium
GTAATACAAAGGTATGACTGCAAAGTTAGACGCCTTGTATCTACACAAAGCTAATCGCATGAACGGCGAAGCCCTCACGAAGTAATAATGCGGGTTAATAGAAGTGGAGTCAGTCGCTAGGAGGATGTCTCAAAGACTTCAATCAGCCGCTCAATAATATCATCCGAAACAAACATCCCTTGCGAGCTTAGCCTAATAATATTGTTGTCAAATTGAAAAAAGACTGTATTTATTTTTGATAAACTTGATTTAATCAGATTTGCATGTTCTGAACCAAATAACTTTTCAATACTTGTCAGATTTAGGCCTTCAACTGTTCTAAGAGAAAGCATGATTATTTCATTTAAGACATTGTTCTTTGTAAGGGTTTCTGTTTCAAAATAATTTTGGTTCGAGACAACTTTTTCACAATATTCAGATATTGATGCAATGTTATAGGCTCGTTTATTTTTATAAAACGAATGTGCCGAAGGACCAAATCCAAGATACTCAGTTCTATTCCAATACGATGAATTGTGTTTTGACATAAACCCTATTTTCGCAAAATTAGAAATCTCGTACTGAAAAATGCTTCTTTTTTCGCTTATTTCAACCAAATCGCAATACTGTCTGTAACTAATATCATCGTCTAAGACATTAAAAACTCCTTGAGTTAACTGTTTGTACAGTAGTGTTTTAGGCTCAATTCCAAGATGATATGCCGAAAGATGCTCTACTCCTATATCCAATGCAGAGTGAAGGGTGTTATTCCATAATTGGTTCGACAATCCGGGTATTCCGTAGATTAAATCTATACTGATATTTTTAAACCCAACTTTTCTCGCATTCTCAACACTTAGAACTGCATCCTTTGCAGAATGTCGGCGACGCAGAAACTTCAACAATTCGTCGTCGAGACTCTGTATGCCAATACTGAGACGATTAATCCCCGTATCGATTAATGCTTGTAAATAATCAATATTCAAATCCTCGGGATTGGCTTCAAAAGTAATTTCTTCTAGATGGTTTATATTGTAATTTTTCCTGATTTCATCGAGGATTAAAACAACATCTTTAGGATTAAGCTGTGATGGGGTTCCTCCTCCAAAATATATTGTTCTGATTTTGTTGTCGGCAAGTTTCAATTTTTTATGTTCAATTTCGCGTAGTAAGGCCTCGATAAAGCTGCTTTTTTTACTTGAGTGCGCTACCGAATAAAAGTCACAATATGAACATTTCGACTTGCAAAAAGGAATATGTATATAAATTCCTGACATGTTTTTTATCAACTAACCAAATTTTTAAAACAAAAATACTATTTTTAAGCACTTAATTGAAAAGAAAGTAAAATGTGTTTTTTTCACAAAACTTTAGAGGGATTCTAAAAATTAGATTTTTCAAGGCTTGCGACCGAGCCAAAAGCGGAGTTTACTGTGCGTAAATGAGCATATTGGCGAGAGAGCGTAACGCAGAAAAAGCAATTTTTAGAACTCCCGTTTAGAATTATTTTAAAACCAAAAAAAAATTTTAAATAATGAAGGTAATTACTTTTAATGTAAACGGTATAAGATCAGCAGCAAGCAAAGGCTTGTTTGAGTGGCTTAAAAAAGAATCTCCTGATGTTTTGTGTATTCAGGAAACAAAAGCACAGCCCGACCAAATTGATATCTTGAGATTCAAAGAATTGGGGTATTATTCTTATATTCACTCTGCTGAGAAAAAAGGCTATAGCGGAGTTGCTATTTTCTCGAAAGTCGAACCGGATTTTGTAGAAGCAGGTATTGGAATAGAAAAATTTGACTCTGAAGGTCGAATGCTTAGAGCGGATTTTGGAGATATCACAGTATTAAACTCCTATTTCCCATCGGGAACAACCGGCGACATTAGACAAGAGGTTAAAATGGAATATCTAGCCGAAGTTCAAAAATTTGTTGACAAACTAAAACTAAAACGCCCCAACATTATTTTATCGGGCGATTACAATATTTGTCATAAACCTATTGACATCAATAAACCAGAAAACAAAAAAGGAGTTTCAGGATTTTTACCTGAAGAACGCGAGTGGGTTAGCCAGTTTATTGACAGTGGTTTTGTAGATACTTTCAGGGTTTTTGATCAATCTGCCGGCAAATACACATGGTGGAGTTACAGAGCAGGAGCCAGAGCAAAAAACTTAGGCTGGAGGATTGATTATCACATGGTTTCGACACCACTAAAACAAAATCTTAAATCTGTAAAAATACATAGCGATATTTATATGTCGGATCATTGTCCTTATGAAATGGTAATAGCAGTTTAGCGATTATATTACTAATCCACTAAACTGCTGTCTCAAAACCACTTAAATCTTTACAAATCTTGTTGTGAATACTTCACCTCTATCATTAATGATTTGTAAATGATAAGCTGCCTCTGACCACTCTTGTACATTTATCTCTAATATCGAATCCTCGCATTTTGCTTCAAATATTACTTTCCCTGTTATATCGTAGATAACAACGTCTCCAATTGATTGCTTGGAGCTTATCTTTAATATGTCTGATGCAGGATTTGGGTATATGCTTATTTCGCTGGTAAGATTAGTTTCAACCCCTTCGCAAATATCGAAATGAATGTATATCGTGTCGGAGAATACACAATTTTCAGAATGAGCCTCAACATATATAAACTGAGGATTATCACCCATGTATCCAATCTCAGGAGTTTCTTCATTCCAAACAGTTCCGATACCATCAGTCCAGAACACATCATCATAAATGTATGAGTTGTCAATTTCTAAAACTATCGTTTCATCTAAACAAATTGTTGTATCTGAAGCTAAAACAATATCCTCATCCGGGTAATAAAGTAGCACAACCGAATCGATTGACTCACAGGCATTATTGTCTGTAATAGTGAGGTAATATGTACCTTCCTCTGTTGTAGCCAAAATATTGTCGGTGTCTCCATTAGACCATTCGTAATCTGCATAACCGGAAGTTTCAGTTACTTGGAACCACCAATCAATACATTGATAAATTGTATCTGGAATATTGCTAACTGGAGCTTGATGAACTGTTATAAAATTTGCTAAAGTGTCATAACATCCATTTGTCCCGTGCAAGGTAAGAACGATCTCAACACTTCCCTGATTTGGTGTAAAACAATGAGCCCCTTGACCTGTAAAACTATATGCATCAATCCAATTTTCACGTACAACCCAATTAACTGTTGCGATATCAGTCATATCTCCGTCAAATTCAAAACAAATTTCCTCGTTAGTACAGGTGCCGCCTGTTACGCTCATACTAACAGTAGGAGTAGGTTCGACATTTACAATAATATGATTTGATTCCGCAGAACTTGAGGTTGCGCACGAGACTGTGTTTGTTACAATACAATACACCTCATCATTGTCACTCATAGCATAGTCGGTATATATGTTAGAGTTTGTTCCTTCGGGGTTGCCATTAACATACCATTGGTAATGTGGATCAAATCCAGAGTTTACAGCAGTTGCTTCAAAAACAAATGTATTATAGTATTGACAGTATGTTGCAAGCTCGTCGGTACTAATTGTTACTGATGGAGTTAAACTTGGCGACAACATACCATTTAAGAACAAGGCTGTGTCAACACATCCATTTGTATCATAAGCATTGGCACTAATTTGAATCACGCTGGTGGTTGGAGTATAACAATGTGGACCTTCACCGGAGAAGAATGTACTCGGACCACCATCAATTACTTGCCATTCTACATGATCAAGATTAGCAGTTTCTCCGGAATACTCGAAACATATCTCTTCGCCAAAGCAATAACCTCCGCTAATAATTGTGTAAGCAGATGTTGGTGGAGTAGAAACCTCAGCAAAAAGATGATTTGATTCTGCTGTAGGATTATTTGAACAAGCATAATCAGAAGTAACAACTACATAAACTTCCTCTCCATCAGCGAAATCAGAGGCTGAATAAACGTCCGTATCTGTTCCAACTGGAGTCCCTTCGCGATACCATTGATACGATGGCGAAGCTCCGCAATCCAAAGCAGTTGCACTGAATTCAATACTTGCATTCAGACACACAACTGTTGATGGATCTTTAATAATAGAAACCGTAGGTGTTGTATTTGGAAGTACAGTATGAATAATTTCGTTAGAAATAACCGAATCGGGACTAGGACAAACATAATCGCTCCACACAACTGCAAAAACTGTATCAGAATCTGTAAAACCTGCAAAACTAAAACTAGTTGAATTTACTCCTTGTGCAACATCATTATAATACCAATCAATTGTTGGACTAGCACCTGCATCACCAATTGTAGCTGTAAAATTAATTGTTGTACCTTCACAAATTGGATCAACACCATCAGAGACTATAGTTATTGTTGGCGATAAAGAAGGATAAACCGAAATTGTTATCGTAGTATCAAGCCAAGTCTCGCATGATGTAACCGGATTTGTTGCTAAAATCATAAACTCGCTTGTTGAACTTATCAATTCACCACCAATTACTATATCATTACCTGTTCCTGTTTCTGATATTGGATAAAATGTCGATGTTGTATTATTCCATAATTGATACTCAACTCCAAATTCAGAGTTTTCAATGGTAAAATAAGCAAGTGCGTTATCGCAATATGTGTCGATACCGCTCGTAATTTCAACATCTAATTTTGGTTCAGTATCAATATAGTTTCTAATTTGATAATTTGACTCATTTAACACCAAAATATCATCTATAAGACCGTCATAGTATGGAGATGTAGGAACATGAGCTGCGTCAACAGGAACTTCAGAGCCTGCAAAAGTCCAGTATCCATTAAAAGTATCATGATTAACAGCAGTTGCAATGTTTAGGAATTCAACGTCATGATCTATTTCCATTAAAATGCCAAAATCGTGAGTAATCAAGACATGATGCCAGTTCCCGTCGTTATAGGAGTTTGTACTCTGCAATTCTTGAGGAGTTCCTCCATCAGACATATAGAAATTCAGTTTTCCGTCATCAGACATGTAAAGAACAGCATCTTGATTTGTTGATCCGTAAGGGTTGTCGACAAAAGACACAATCATTCCTCCTTGTGTTGTAGTGGTATTAATCCAAAGGCTCAAGGTAAACTCATCCGGAATTTCTGCTGAGTTTGGGGAGTATCCAAAAATATCTCCTATTGAAAAATCTCTCGCCTGCCAAAAATTTCCATGTCTGTCGTCGGCAGGAGTAAAATCCCAACAAGCAAAAGAAAGGTTATTAATAACATCAATATTGTCCTGATCAAAAGTATAGTAAAACGAAATATTGTCTGAGGGTAAAGGTGTACTGTCGTCAATATCTATTGGATTTTCATTTACAACTACTGCAATAATTGTATCGGATTCTACAGAACAGGATCCGTTTGTAGTAATAATGGAATAATCTCCTGTTTCGATAACACTTAACACATTATTTGTTTCATCCGGCAATAATTCACCGTTTCGCGCCCATTGAAATGGATAAGAAATTGAATTATCGAGTTGTAAGTCAACACTTCCTCCTTTGCAAAACTCTATCGGGCCTAAGCTAACAATTGTTGCAGTATCAGGAGGATAACTTAGCGAAATAGTTAGTGTGTCAGAATGAGCTGTACATCCGTTTTCGGTAATTGCACAAAAATATTGACCCGGCATATCAGGATTATAATTACTCCACACCTCATCGGGTAAAGCTACACCATCTTTGTACCATTGATAATTAGTATATCCCCAACCGGCATCTAAGTTAGGATATAAATCCCCATCACAAAGATCTAAATCGCCCCAATATTGTAGCATAATTTCTGGACACTCCGCAGGCAAATCAATTTTTACACCATATTCTCCTTGAGTTGGTAACTCGGAATCAACTACGACATAGTATTCAGTTCCAGCAGTTACATAAAATCTTTCTGTAGCTAAGGTGTCGGTAATATTTGCAAACCATGTAGATGCTAACCAAGTGTTTTCGTTGCAAATAGGATACACCAAACAACTCATTGTACCGGGTACTTTTTCGGTAAATGAGATGGTAGCCATTCCACTAAATGGAGCAACAAAACTATGTGTTATTTCTGGTCCTGTTTGGTCCCAAGGGCCATGATTTTCGACATTGTTAACACCATTAAGCTCGGTGTTGTCGTAATACCAAACTCCGTCTGTTAAGCTTATTGACGATGAGCAATCAAGAAACCCGGGATTGGGAACTTCTACCCACGCAAAATATTCATTTTGATCATCTGACTCAGGAACGATGTTTGATTCGTCGGCAATAAATACAATGTTTTTGTTTCCGGGAGTTAGTCCTGCCGGCATAGTGAGGATAGTGGTTATGTTTGTTGATGAACCTGGTGTAAGCTCTGGTATTACATCTGTACCAAGATAAGTATCAACACCAAAATCATAAACTATATCGTCGGATAAATAGTAATTGATTGTATTAGCTGCAGCCGTAGTATTTCCTATGTTTTTAACAGTTGACGATAGGTTTACGTTTGCCTGCAGAGATGTAATATACTGAGGCGTAACTTGACCGGTTGTGAAAATTAAATCGGCATCAATTGTTGGACAGATTACTTCAATATCAAATGTTGGCTCTAAAGCTGCTGTGCTTTCAACCGCAAGATAATATGTCCCCGCATCTGTATCATCAATAATTATATCATTTGTCGAATATGTAATAACCGAATCCTGCTGTGGATATGAAAGCAAAATAAGTTTTAAACTCCCATCAGAAATATTTGTTGTTTTTATTCTAATTCTTCCGGGTAATGTCGTGGTAAAAGTATAAACCAATTCTTTTCCGGGAGCAGTATTAAACGAATACTGATAATAATTAATATGATCGTTTCCTGTGGACAAATCCTGACTTAAAGGTGTTGCACAACTTAATATAGTTGCAGAAGAAAAATCCAAGTCAGTAAATAGATGAGAAGGAATAGCACCAATAACCGCTTGTTGGCTATTTGTATAGTTTGCACTTCCTGGTGTCAGATCATTCAAATAAAAATATCCATTATAAGTACCACCCCATCCCCAGTTAAAATGAAAAAAGTCTGAACCTTGGTATCCATCAACTACAAAAGCATGTCCACCCGATCCACTGCCACTATAATACATTGGTCTCGAATTATCAATTTCATTTATTAGTAGTGAGCACCAAGTTGCATCAGAATATGAGCCTTTAGATATGATAATTGAGTTTTTATAGTCAAAATAATTTAAAAATGCTCGTGGTACTTTATATGAATACGATCCTGAGCCGGATGGACTATAATTCATATCAACAGAAACTCCACAATGATACATTAGTTCGGCTACTTCGGCATTACCACTATTATTCGGCATAGTGGAATAGTCGTAAGTTGCCGCTGCAAAATCTGCACACTGCTCACCATAAGCATAATGGACATAGCATTTGTCACCAATGCCATTAACCGGATGCTCCATATATCTCATTACCTGAGCCATTGCAGTCGCAACACAACCTGTATAAACATGTCCACATGGTCCGGAACCGTCAACCGGACAATCGGCATTATAGCCACATCCCTGATTCCAGTTAGTTGACAATAATGGTGCAACATCCTTAGCCGGTCTTATGCCTATATCAATACCGTTATTTAATTTGTTTCTTTGAATAGTTGCATCTATATTTGTAGGAATATCATTTTCACGAATGTATTGAATTTGATTATAATACATTTCCATCCAATGTAAAAACGCCGGACTCCAGTCAGAATCACTTAGTGAAATGTCCGAATTTGGCGAGTATGCCAAAACTGGAATCGTTTTTAATTCGCCCGAGACAATTGTAAAACCACCTGTTGTAGTTTTAAAAATGTAAACCGCCGGGCCAGACTCCAATTCCTTTACATAGTACTCATCAGAAATGTTTATCGATTTTGCATCTGTTGACAATAATTCAGAAAATGCCTTTACTGCAATCTCTTGTGCCTCATCAAATTCCACAACCTGGGCATTGGTTATATTTATTGTTGCTATCGCTAACAATAGTGAAAGGGTTAATACAATTCTTTTCATAATTTATGGTTTTAGCTTTGAAAAATGAACTCCTCATAATAACGACATTTTCTTTTTGAGGTTGCCAGAATGTTATCAGCAAGAAAACACTTACAAGTATAAAAAACGTTGCATAACCTAAGGGATACAAGCAGTTGAGGCTACAAAAAAATTGCAAAAAAGATTATTTCATCAACACACCTTTATTCGATATCTTATAATATTTTAATCCATAACGGTTGCAGCAACAGGAGTGCGGAAAAGAGATGGTTATATCATTATAAAATACACACTGAGCCAAATTTAAAAATTTGATGGCAGACGGAAATGCGGTAAACTTGCACGTTGCGATGCGCCGAGCATAACAGAGTGCGAATTAATGAAACATCAGCAAACCTCTTGGAGTTCTGAACGAAGTGAAGAACGACAAGCTTTCGTGTTTTTAGTGTTTTTAGTGATAAAAAAACACTGAGTTCTGAACAAAGTGAAAAACGAAGTGAAGAACGGTTCGGCAAAAATCTCACCGCATCGCAATCGCACAACTATGACCCAAAAAGCAATCATTTCCATACTTCGACAACTTATCCCGCATTATTCACCGCTGTTAATTTGATAATACAGGCTAATATCTGATCTTCAATTGTTTACAATGTTTAAATGATTGTATTAGTATCCCC
>RZYX01000286.1 GCA_009930155.1 Clostridia bacterium
GTCGACAACTACTAATGGCACACAAATCTTCACTTCATCAATAACTTTGATTGGCGGAGAGAGCCTTTTCACAAGAATCCTTGACTCTGCAACAAACAAATATATATATAGGTTGACTCTCTATGCAAAATGGGAACAACAGATCTCAAACATTTATGTTGATTTAGACGGCGGGTCTTTCACCGATTTTCTTGCATCATACTATGTGAACGCAACTGATTATCTTCAAAGTTACACTTTAAACGGCAGTTTGCTAACTTTACAGGTGAAAGTTGGCACATCATATAAGTTGCCGTCAAAAATGTGTGTGAGTAAAACGGATTATCAACTTAATTATTTCGTTGATACTGCTGGAAATCAATATACTTCTTTAAATAATATTAGTTGTAATGTCAAAGCAGATGTGGAATTTCTGGCGGTGTGGGTGCGAGAAATCACTCTTAACATCTATGCAAACACAACGCAGACTGATGCAAATTGTCTATCAATTGCGACCACCTATGGTGCAGAAATTATTTTTTTAGTGGTTAATGGAGTGCCAAAAATCAACAGTTTGCAGATTAATTTTGCAAAATCTCATTATTCTATAAGTTCTTATACTAATTTTGCAAATGGAACGGGGAAAAGTTATAACCTTTCTTCTTTTATAAAATTTCACCTCACAACTGACGAATTTTCTATCGACACAAACAATGTCGCTTCAATCTATTGCCAGTGGCAAGGCGAAGCAATCACCGTCATTGTGGATATGAATGATAATAGCGGAAATGTTGGGGTTCAAAGCAGAGTAATAGCAGTAAGCGACTTCTATCATTATGGCGACGAGATAAACTTGTTCACAGATTTTTATAAAACGACGAGGAATGAAAGAGCAGACGGAAACGTGGGATATGTTTTTGACCACTACACCGACAGCGAGGGCAATGAATACACAGAGTTAAGCAGTGTTTATAAAACCTTAGAATTTGGATATCAAGCGGGATATTATTTCACTGCTCATTGGACAGAGGCAACTTTTAGAGTTATATATGACTTTGGTTCTTCTAAATTTAGTGGAACATTCCTTGGGGTGACATATAGCGAACAAAGTTCTATCGTCCTTGAATATGCCTACAAATCCACTGTGGACTATCTTGACCTTTCAAGCGGAGCATACTCTTGTTTGAATGTTTATGATGAGGGAAGAGTTCACCCGGTTTATGTTTTTGACAACTACACAAATGGAGCAACAGGCGAAACAGTGGCAAATTCTTTTGTGATGGGTGCAAGTGATGTTTCCCTTCAAGTCAAATGGCTCAGCAGAGATTTTGTGGTGGAGATTGACCCAACTGGAAGTGTAATTGGGCAAAATGCTACAAGTGCAACATACACACTTGACCAAACGGCAACTTATGATTACCCTTTGAGTATTGTGAACAACAAACTTATTGTGTCGGGGCTTAATATGTCTTCGAGGTTAGATTTTTCTAATCTTCCAACGCCAACATATCTTGGATTTTCCTATACTTATTATTATTTGCTAAATTCAACAACATACACAAAAACAACAAATTCATTAGTCACTCCAAGTGGTGGCACTGTTGAAACAGAGGTGGACAATGCGATTGTCTATGAATCAGACGGGTCTTTTGTTTTGTCACATTTTGACGATACAAATGCACAGTTAAATTTTGATGAGTTTTGGGTGGAAGACAGTGGTGGCTATTTTAAACTCATTGTTTCGCTCAGTTGGGAAACAATTGAATATTATGTGTCTTATGAGATGGAAATG
>RZYX01000287.1 GCA_009930155.1 Clostridia bacterium
AATAATTTTGGAATGATTTTGCTTTTAGGATTGATTTTGTTGATAACTATTGGGGATGTGACTAGAATTTTTGGAAAATAGAGAAAATTGATGTGTATCCTTGGTGTATAAACAAAGATTTGCTTGTTGATTTCAGATAATTTTGATGATTGACTGTATTGATTATTGTTGATTTTTTTATGAAAAAAAATAGAAAAGTATCTGTAAGTAAACCAAAATTTTTATCTATTGGTTCTTTAGCTATTTTGGTAGTTGTTTTGGCGTTAGTTGTGGGTTAATTAATAAAAAACAAGATACTAGGAGCAGCGCTGCTGGGGTTGTTGATGGTTCTATGGGGGTTGCTTATAAAGTTAATTCTAATAAGTGTAAGGCTAAAGGTGGTGTTTGTGCAACTTTTTCTAAGAAATTGGGAAAGGGTGATTCTTGTATGGTTGCTTTTTACAATGGTTCTGGTGTGGTTGAAAAAAATCTTTGTGGAGGAAATGCTTATACAGTTTGTTGTACTGGTATATTAGATGCGTTAAAAGCTGATGACCTTAAGGTAAGTAACGGGATAGTTCAAGATTCTGAATGTGTGGCTTTGCAAGGGGTATGCCAAAAGCGGACTGAAACATGTAAAAATGGAACTTACTATAGTGGTTATTGTCCTAGTAGTGGAAGTGATGTTAGATGTTGTGTTCAGACTTTAGTCGTTGTTCAAGATACGGCGTGTACAGAGGCTGGTGGTAAGTGTCAGAAGACATCGGTAAGTTGTGGTGGTACTTTTTTGACTGGTTATTGTCCAAGCAGTGGCAGTGATGTGAAATGTTGTGTTCCTAAAGCAAAAAGTTCTTCCACTATCACACAGGATTCAAAATGTGAGAACGCTGGTGGAGTATGTAAAAACGTATCTGAGGGATGTTCCGGTGGTACTTTCTTGACTGGTTATTGTCCAAGCAGTGGTAGTAGTGTTAAGTGTTGTGTTAGAAATAGTGGGCGATAGTTTGTCTATTTTGATCTATTGACCTGAGTGGACAAAAATGATTAACTTTCTTTATGAAGAGAAGTAGATTTATCCAAAATGAAGTAGGTGTTGTTAATGGTTTTTTGATTTTAGGTTTGTTGCTTTTGGCAATTGCTTTGCCGGTGGCGGTGTCTTTGACTCAGAAAAATCAAGAGAGCAGAAGTAATGCAGCAACAGAGACAACTAACACAATCTTGGGTGCTTGTGGGGCATCAACTGGTGAATATTTTTCAACGAAGCCAACTACTGGTTTGTGTGATGGGGGAACTTTGGTTTGGAATGATGAATCGGCTGATGATGGTGATTGGAACTGGACTTGTAAAGGTGATGAGTCGATTGCCGATTCAACGACTGAATGCTTGGCAGTGAGACAGTAGTTTTGTGTTGTTGACCAAGTTATTAAAGAATGTTTAACTTCTTTATATAGAATCTTGGTTTAAAATGGTTAATTTTAATTTAAAGAATAGAAATGGAGTTGTTTCGTTATTTTTACTATTTGGTATGGCTTTGGTGGCTGTTTCTTTACCAATAGCGACAAAATTAGTTCAACAAAATCAAGAAAATAGGAGTAGTGCCGCAAGTAGTTTGCCTAATTGTGGAAGTACAAACGTTAATATTAGAGCTTGTTTAAACAATGTAATTTATAAATGTGTAAGCCAGAGTGTTGCTGGGTCTTCCGGTGGTTATGGATGGGAAAGATTTTATTCTTGTGAAAGTGGGACTGTATGTTCTGAAGGGCTTTGTATTCGGATGACACCAACTC
>RZYX01000288.1 GCA_009930155.1 Clostridia bacterium
AATTTCATGTGGTCTCGCAAATGCAAAATATGTATAACCTTCATTTAGAGTAGCATCAGCTGCATTTTGTAAAACATGAAGATTTCTTGTACTTTTATTGTATCCATCAGATGGTGAACGCCATGCTTCAGCCCCCTCAACTATAATAAGCTTACCAACAACATCTTGATTTACAAGTTGTTCTTGCCCATAAAATGTACTCATTACTGGCTTGATAGCACATCCTGCAAACATAAAAAGAACAATGCCCCCAAAAAATAGCATAACTAATTGCTTTAAGACTCTCATTATTCCTCCTCAAATTAATTTGAATTTATTTTTAAAAACAATATACTTTTTTCATAAAAAAAACAAGGATTTTTAAAATTCCTATCCAAAAAAAAGTATTTTCTAGCAATTACTTATTACAATCTTTGCATATTTCAGAAAGATTTTTTCCTGGTACGGCCATTGAATTAATTGCTTGGTCTACAACATCTTGCATTGATTGTTCCGACAGTCCTTTTGATGCTTGTCTTGTCATCTCAGTTTGAAATTCATTAAATTTATCTGCTGGAAAACACTTGTCTAAATAAGGATCTTGATTTGGTGCGCATGGTTGAAAACTTATATTTTTTAAATCATTAATAGATATATCATTACAACTGCTCCAATCTTTGCCAAGTTGAGGCTTTATTCCCTCCATCATAACTCGTGTTACGATTTGATCATAGCAACAATAATGATTTCTCTTGCGCATACAGCCTCCCCAAAACCATTTGGCGGCACATGAAGTCGATATATAATGACATTGATTAAAATTCAGATGTTGATTTGTTTTAAACTGGTCCATCCCCCACTTCATAGCAATTTCTTCATCTGTACAAGCATTACCACTTTCAAATGATGTAATAATGTCTAGGATAAGCGAAGCAATTAAGTTATATGGGGGAGGCAACATACTTATTACCAGTTTTGCGGCAATCATAGCTTCATTTGCACCTCCTCCAGATGATGGAGGTGGCGTAGCGGATGCCATTGTTAAATTTTGAGCAACTGCAAGTTTTCCTCCACACAATACTTGACCAACTTGATAATATGTCATTGATGAAAGTGCTATGTATGTCATAGTGTCTGAATTAACTTCAATAGGAAGAAGTGTTGTTTTTACAAATTTTTCTGAAGTTGCTGCAATCAATATTGACACTTGCTGATCAGTAAGCCTTAGTGGATTTGACATTGGAGAAGCTAATTCTTGAGAAATACCAACTTTGTCTCCAGCACTCCAACTAGCAAGATTTGGAAACGAAAGTCCAATTGAAGCCATACACTGAACATAGGCAAGAGAAGCGGCATCTTGTTCTCCAGAACCCATCCATGATTTCATGAGTTTATCTGCTTCAATGTATTCTTCTTTTGGAGGGTACGCTAGAGAAAGTGCCGCTTCTGCAATAGCAGTCCATTTTAAAGTCATTTGAAGGCTTCCAATTGAACCAGACCAAGCCGTATTTAAGTTTGTTAGCTTTTCTGCTGTAGTTGCACCCTCTAAACTACTCCACCATGAACTTTCTGTTGGAACATTTTGTACTGTTGGGGTTTGTACAGTAGTCCCGAATTCGGTCACTTCCAAGCCACTTGTTGTTGTTTCCGCATTTCCAAGCGATGACGTAATAGAATCCGAGGCAGAATCAAATGTTCCTTGTATAGAATCATGTGCTGATTGTGCAGACTCGCCTAAAAAACCTTCCCCTGCCGCACTATACACCATCATCGCATAGCTC
>RZYX01000289.1 GCA_009930155.1 Clostridia bacterium
TGTAATACAAAAGTATAACTGCAAAGTTAGACGCCTTGTATCTACACAAAGCTAATCGCATGAACGGCGAAGCCCTCACGAAGTAATAATGCGGGTTAAATACCGATGATAAATTTGTTTAGTCAAATAGAGCGCATGCGACTATTTGACTATTACAAATTTACAATCGGTATTATTTCAATAAGACAACATTCACAAACCTCTTTAAAAACAAGACTAGCACAGCTTTTTTAGCAAATTATTATCAACTATAAGTGTTCAAAATCATCAATTTTTTGTCAATTTTGGTACGCTTTAAGAAGTGCTTAGAGTTAAAAAGGATTGTGCTGGATTCCAGACTTTACATTACCGTAGTGCATAACTTTATTTCTGCGAAAATTTTTGGAGGCAATGTAAACGTCGGTAATAAGTGACAAAAATACTTAGAGCGCCAAGAGTTATTGCGTCAGCAACAACTCTAGGCACTATAGGCACTCTAAAAACTTTAGGCACTTCTTTATACTATAAAACTTCCACTAATACTCTGAAAATTATACACCTTATTAATAATATCTCCAAACATATCTCCAATTGAGATAACTTTAATTTTATTGGACAATTCGGTTTTTACAGGAATAGAATTTGTTGTAATAAGCTCAACAATTGATGATTTGTTTATTCTGTCATAAGCCGGACCGGAAAGTACCGGATGTGTAGCCACCACTCTCACACTTTTTGCGCCACGTTCCATCATGATATCGGCTGCCATCGAAACGGTGCCGGCAGTATCAACCATATCGTCCATAATAATTACATTTTTATCTTGAACATCTCCAATAATAATCATTTCGCCTACCTCGTTAGCTTTTTCTCGTGATTTGTGGGAAATAACAAGATCAGTCCCTAAAAAATGTGAATAAGCTTTAGCTCTTTTGGAGCCACCCATATCTGGAGAAGCAATCACTAGATCGTCAAGTTCTAAGTTTTTAATATATGGAACAAACAATGTTGAAGCATAAAGATGGTCAACAGGCACATTAAAAAATCCTTGAATCTGATCTGCGTGCAAATCCATCGTCATTACTCTATCGACTTTAGATGCAGTCAGCAAATCGGCAACAAGTTTTGCTCCAATTGCAACACGAGGTTGGTCTTTACGATCCTGTCTGGCAAAACCAAAATATGGAATCACAACAACAACTTTATATGCAGAAGCTCGCTTGGCAGCATCGACCATTAGCATGAGCTCAAAAAGATTGTCAACCGGCGGAAAAGTACTTTGAATTAAAAAGACGGTACACCCACGAACTGACTCATCCAAACTAGTAATAAATTCCCCATCGCTAAAACGAGTAAAACTGCTTTTACCCAGCCCATACTTCTGCAAAGTTTCCGGGCTATTACCTGCTGCAAGGTGCATTGCTGCCTGACTTTTATTATAACCTGCTACTATTTCTTCGGCTAATTCTCTATTTGCCGATCCGGCGAAAAATTTAATTGGTGACTGCATTTGATTTATAAGTTTATGTTTGTACAAAAATAACTTTTTATACTTTTTTAAAAAAATATAAACAATTAAAGGATTAACAACTTTTCAACAGCTGACAAAATATTAGTTTAGAGTTTTAAAGTGCCTAAAGTTGGGAGTGCCTAAAGTGTCAAAGTGCCTAGAGTGTCTAGAGTGTTTATCGGTTTATCGGTTTATCGGTTTATCGGTTTATCGGTTTATCGGTTTATCGGTTTATCGGTTTATCGGTTTATCGGTTTATCGGTTTATC
>RZYX01000290.1 GCA_009930155.1 Clostridia bacterium
ATTGAAATCCCAGAAGGTCTTGTGAATAAAGAAGAGATCATTCAAGAAATGTTTTTGGAAAATGGAAAAGTCTTTAATGTTGCAAAATTACGTAAAGATATGGCTCTTATAGAGACAAAAGTAGCTGATTTAGGCTATGCCTTTGTTAAAGTTATGCCTGATGTTAAAAGTGATAAAACAAATCATGTGGCTAATATTACCTATCGTGTTCTTCCTGGTGAAAAGGTTTACATTAACACGGTTCGTATTGCTGGAAATAGCCGAACAATAGATAGAGTTGTGAGACGTGAAGTTTATTTAGCTGATGGTGAACTCTACAGGAGAACAGATGTCACAGATACTAAAAGTGCATTGAAACGAACGGGTTATTTTGAAGATGTTGAGATTAAAGAAGAGCGTTTAAGTAAAAATTCGATGGATTTAGTCATCAACGTTAAAGAAGCTTCAACAGGTTCTATTGGTGGTGGTATTGGTTATGGCTCTTCTGATGGTCTTTTGTTAAGTGCAAATTTATCTGATGGTAATATCTTTGGTTCAGGTCTGAGAGCTGGTATTGACATTGAGCGAAGTGATAGTGAGTTAAACGGTGGTATTTCACTCTCAAATCCTCGCTTGTTCGACTCTGTGTATAGTCTAAGTGGTAGAATTTATGCCGCTGATAACGACTTTGATTACTACGATGAAGAACGATATGGAATCAATGTGGTTTTAGGACGCAAAATCGCACGCCATTGGGGTGTGTCACTGGGATATATTATTGAACAAAATAAACTTTCAAATTTGGATAGCGAGTTAACACCCTATAAAGGAACGCTTTGGACAGATGAAACAACCATTAAAAGTTCTGTTGTTCCTGGGATCTCTTTTAACAATACCGATGATTATTATTTACCCCGTAGCGGTATTTCAGCAAGCAGTACGCTAGAAATTGCAGGGTTGGGTGGTGATGAAAAATTTGTCAGTAGTGTTAATAAATTTGCTTACTATTATGGTTTACAAGATGTGATTGATTACGATTTGATTTTCCGTTACAAAGCACAATTTAAATACCTTGCTATTGATGATGCGGATGAAAAATACTCTTTTGGTGAGAAGTTTTACATGGGTGGTGTTCGAACTGTTCGTGGTTATGAATCCAACTCGCTTTCCCCAAAAATTCCAGGTACAGATGTTTTACTGGGTGCCAATACCATGTTTGTCAACTCAATTGAGCTTAGCTTCCCACTCGTTGAAAGACTTAAAATGCGTGGAGCGCTCTTTTTTGATTATGGTATGATCGGAGAAGATGACCTTGATATTAAACGTGGTGGTACGGGTGTTGCCCTTGAGTGGATTTCACCACTTGGACCGATTGGTTTAATTTTTGCACAACCTGTAATGGATAAGAGTGGTGACGATAAAGCGTCATTTGAATTTACTATTGGTCAGAAGTTTTAATTACTACTTTTAAAACGAAGAAGAGTCTCTCTTCTTCGTCTCTTTCGTAAATATTCCTAATCTTATTTAATAATAATGGCAAATGAAGCAGGTTTAAGTAATTGCTTGATTTGATCTCGTGCAAGAAAAAGTTTTCTCTCTGATTCAATTGTAAGAGTATGGTTTTGATAGCTAAAGGCTATGTTACTTTGCGTTTTATCATTACTGATGGCTTTTGTGAGTGAAAGTAAAAAGCTAAGCCAATTTAATGTTTTAATATCAGGCAAAAGCATTTTGTAGGGCAAGATGTCTTCTTCTGTAGGAAGTTTATTGGTATG
>RZYX01000001.1 GCA_009930155.1 Clostridia bacterium
GATATAACAAGTATTACTTTTACTAACCTAACCGGTGGTGCAGAAACAGCGTTATATAAGTTAAAAGAGCTTAGCATAAAGCAAAAAGCAGACAGTAGCGAACTTGGGCTTTTCCCAGTTAAAAGTAATAGTGAAATTGGAATTATGTCACTAAATTTGCTTACAAAAAATGAAACAGACCCAGTAGTATGGAGAGGTCCAATGATTGCAGGAACAGTAAAGCAGTTTTGGACAGATGTTATATGGGGTAATGTTGATTTTATGTTCATTGATATGCCTCCAGGCACAGGTGATGTTCCATTAACAGTTTTCCAATCTATCCCTGTTGACGGTATTATCGTTGTTGCTTCACCACAGGAACTTGTTTCTATGATAGTTGAAAAAGCTTTAAATATGGCTAAAATGATGAATATTCCTGTTTTAGGATTGATTGAGAATATGAGCTATGTTAAATGCCCTGATTGTGGAAAAGAAATCAAAGTTTTTGGCGAGAGTCATATAGAGCAGATTGCAAAAGATAAAAATCTTGAGGTTTTGGGTAGAATCCCAATTGAACCAAGAATTTCAGCAGCATGTGATGCTGGCATGATAGAGCTGTTTGATGGCAATTGGCTTGATGGAGCAATAGCTAAAATAGGTTCTATGTTAGATGGTGAGTGTTAGTGGACAGCGCTTCTGAAAAGGCAAGAAGTTTGTTTAGGCAGGGCTATAATTGTTCTCAATCTGTTTTGGGTGCTTTTGCAGATGAGGTTGGTATGGATTTTGAAACAGCAATTAAATTGGCGTCTTCTTTTGGAGCTGGTATGGGAAGACAAAGAGAAGTTTGCGGTGCTGTTAGTGCCATGTTTATGATAGTTGGGTTAAAATATGGGTATACATCTCCAACAGATAACGTGTTAAAAACTGAACATTATAAACTTGTTCAATCTCTTTCAAAAGAATTTAAACAAAAGAATGATACAATTATTTGTCTTGAGCTTTTGAAAAATATACCAAAAACTAAAGGCGTAGTTCCAGAAGAAAGAACAGAAAAATATTATGCAGTTAGACCATGTGAAAAATTCGTCGTTGATGCGGCGGAAATAATAAGTAACTATATAAAAAGGAGAAATGAAACAATGAAAATAGCAGTAGCAAGTATGGGAACTACAGTAGCAGGTCATTTTGGACATTGTATAAACTTTAATATTTATGATGTTGAAAACAACCAAATAGTTTCAGAAAATAGCGTTCAAAACCCTGGACATAAACCTGGATTTTTACCAAACTTTTTGAACGATATGGGTGTAAATATTATTATTGCTGGTGGCATGGGTGGAGGTGCAGTTGAAATATTTAATGAGAAAAATATTGAAGTTGTAACTGGTGCTTCAGGCGATGCAAAAGTAGCAGCACAAAACTTTGTTTTGGGTTCACTCAAATCAACAGGTTCAATATGCCATGAACATGAGCATATAGATGAGTGTAAATAACATTAAGATTTAATATTCTTGACATTTTAGTTAATAAGTTGTTTAATTTATATGTAGGTTGTCAAATTAAAGTTTATGACATTAAGGTTTTTATAATCTTAGTGTCATTATTTTAAATAATTAAAATATGAATTTAGAGAAATCTAAATCATAAATATAAAGTGAAAAGAGGTAATTTGTTATGGCAAATTTAGAAGGAAGTAAAACGCAAGCAAATTTAATGGCGGCTTTTGCTGGAGAGTCACAGGCAAGAAATAAGTATACTTATTATGCCTCAAAAGCAAAAAAAGAAGGTTACGTTCAGATTGCAGCATTGTTTGAAGAAACTGCAAATAATGAAAAAGAACATGCTAAAATCTGGTTTAAATTATTGCATGACGGAGTGCCCGATACTCAAGCCAATCTTTTAGATGCGGCTGAAGGTGAAAATTATGAGTGGACAGATATGTATGCAAAAATGGCAACTGAAGCAAAAGAAGAAGGCTTTGACCATATTGCTTTTCTTTTTGAAGGAGTTGCTAAAATCGAAAAAGAGCATGAAGAGAGATATCGCAAACTTCTTGAAAATATCAAGGGTGGATTGGTTTTCTCTAAAGACAATGATATGATTTGGCAGTGCTCAAACTGCGGACACATAGTAATTGGTAAAAATGCTCCAGAAATTTGCCCAGTATGTGACCATCCAAAAGCATATTTTCAGGTTAAAGCTGAAAATTATTAATATTAAATATTAAAAGAAGGAAGGGTTTTTACTATGGAACAAAAATTTTATATTTGCAAGCATTGCGGTAATATTATAACTTATGTAAAAAGTTCTGGCGTGCCAGTAGTGTGCTGTGGAGAAAATATGCAGGAGATTACACCTGGCTCAGTTGATGCAGCCCATGAAAAACATATTCCAGTAATTAGCACCCAGGGAAATAAGGTTGTAGTTACTGTTGGTGAAGTAGATCATCCGATGATTCCTGAGCATTTTATTGAGTGGATTTTCATTCAAACAAAGCAGGGCAATCAGCGTAAAAAACTTTCTCCGAATACAAAACCAGTTGCAGAATTTGCAATTTGTGATGGCGATGAAGTTGTTTGTGCATATGCTTATTGCAATCTTCATGGACTTTGGAAGAAGTAAAAACATAAAAATGCTAAATCAATAAAAGATAGTAGACGCAAAAAATTGTGTCTACTATCTTTTTGAGTATATGGAATAAATGATAATAAGAAAATATAAATATTGCCTTATATAGCGATTATTGTGTTAAAATAAAACTATGGTATAATAACTACGAGGCGGTTACTATACCTATTTTTATTTACTGTAGCAAGTAATTGTCGCTTTAATTTAGCGGATTTAATGATTAATAAGAAATTATTATGTAATATATATTTATAATAAAGCAGGGGTTATATGAAGGTTAGGGAACGCACATTGGAAGTGCTTGAAAACAACAGGGGTAACTATATTTCAGGTGAAGAGCTTGCAAAGGAGCTTTGCGTGAGCCGAAATTCTGTATGGAAATCAATTAGAGCATTGCAGAGTTATGGTTATAACATATCAGCAGTAACCAATAAAGGCTATTGCTTAGCTAGTGATAGCGATATTATTTCAGCTCAGAGTATTCAAAAACACATTTCCAAATATCCAAATACTTTTGAAATAGTGGTACACAAAACAATAGAATCGACAAATAAAGTTGCAAAAGAACTTGCGTTTCAAGGTGCAAAAGAGGGAACAGTAATAATTTCAGAAGAGCAAACAGCAGGCAGGGGAAGGCTCGGTAGAAGTTTTTTTTCTCCCGCTCAAACAGGATTATATATGAGCATAATTTTGCGTCCAAATTTAACTGCATCACAATCTCTTTTAATTACAACGGCGACGGCAGTTGCCGTTTCACAGGCGATTGAAAAGGTTTCGGGCAAGACGGCAAAAATAAAATGGGTTAACGATGTGTATTGTGATGAGAAAAAGGTAAGTGGTATTTTAACTGAAGCGTCATTTGGTCTTGAAAGTGGGGCTTTAGAGTTTGTTGTATTAGGCATAGGCATAAATGTAAAATTACCAAAGGATGGTTTCCCACCAGACATTGAAAATATTGCCACAGCATTGTTTGAGGGCGAAGTATCAACTGATGTCAGAAGTCAGCTTGCGGCAGAAGTGTTGCAAAATTTTTGGCATTACTATTTAAATCTTGCAGAAAAGAATTTTTTACAGGAGTATAAAGATAGGTCGCTTTTGATTGGCAGGGAAATAAGTGTAGTGTCAATTGATAATATGCAATATGCGGTGGTATTAGAGATAGATGATGATTGTGCACTGAAAGTGCAAATGAAAGATGGAACGGTTAGCAAACTTAAAGCAGGGGAAGTAAGTATTAAATTATAAAAAAATACAAAAGAAAAACCCCAAGGTGAAATCACCTTGGGGTAAAACACGATATTCAATAAATTTAGGGCAACGAACAAAATAATATTATTTTGAAGCTGACTGAAATTAAACAGATGGAACCCATATAGTAGTTAAATAAATGTGTTTTGAATGTTAAGCGTTGAAATTAAAGAGCGCTTACGTTAACAGCTCTGAATTTTCTGCTGTCCTTAGGATCAGCCTCAACATCAAAAGTAACCTTCTGTCCCTCTTGAAGACTCTTGAAACCTTCAGAAACAATAGCTGAGAAATGTACGAAAACATCGTCTCCGCCGTTGTCGTTTGAGATAAAGCCAAAGCCCTTCTCTGAGTTGAACCATTTTACTGTACCGTTATTCATTCTGGTACCTCCAAATAATATTATTGTATTCGTTGCTATAAAAAAGCTCACATATATTTATAGACCATCTAACGAGCAATGACCTACAAAGCTGTGAGCTCAAAGATTGCGTTAATGAATACTTACCTAGTATATGCTTAAATTTTATAAAAGTCAACTATTAAATTAAAAAAATTTTTTAAAGCAATAAGGATTGTGATAATCCTAGGGTGAGAATGCCTAAGTTATCGTTGTATATTTTATCAAACTGACTTATAGGTAAAGGATTTTGACCTTTTCCTGTTTCAATAGTATATCCAGGTTTATTATAAGTTTGAATATACCAATCACGATAACCTGCAAAGGATGATGCATATGGAGTGTCTTCAAGTGAATATCCACTTGTTTGTGCAAATTTTACAGCGATTTCCTCTGCGTTTTTTGGTTCGAAGTCAAGATAACGCCAAAAGATTAACTCGCCTTGTGAGTGGTAAGCAAGCGTAAGTGTAAAATCATTATTTAATGTAAATGCATATACAGCTTTACTTTCAGGCTCAGATAATGGAGCTTTGCCAACAAACTCTCTTGGGCCAGGCTTTATAAATCCAAGAGAATATTTAATTTGCTTTGTCTCTTCCCAATTTGCAGGGTAGTTAACATTAAGGTCAACTCCGTTCATGTTTGCTGTCCAGCCACTTGGGAAAGGAATGTCGGGGTACCCCTTTGCAAGCCTTTTGGTCTTAACATAATATTCGCTCTCTTTTGGAATAGCATCAAGCACCAAGTCCACTCCGTCAGGGTTTACCATAGGTACTATGAAAAGCTTAGTTGTTGCATAAAGTGCAATGGCACTAAAGTCATAAATTCGTCCACCACTTGAATATGCTCGTGCATATTCTTCTAAAAACTTTAAAAGCATAGGGGTGTTTATCCATTCATTCGCATGATGCGATGCATTATAAAACACCTGTGTACAACCGTTTCCGATTTGCAAATATGGTATTTCTTTTCCCATAACACTACGGCCTATATTGCCTTTTTTAATAAAAGGATATCGAGCTTGCATACCTTCAATAACATTTTGCATGAGGGTATATGTAAACTTGATTTTTGTTGGAACAAGTCTGAATCCAAACGGAATTACAATAATTTTACCTATTGGCAAATCTATTGGATTTAGTGTTGGATTAGCAGTGCTTATTGCCCTTACACTTGTATTATACTTTTGAGCAAGACTCCAAAAAGTATCACCGCTTTTTATTTGTTGCTTTGTATATCCTTTAATATATGGCATAAGACTTTGCCATGTTTTCATTCCTACAACACCGTCGATTGGAAGTTTAAAATCATTCTGAAACATAGTGACGGCGTCTTTTGTCATAGAGCCAAATATACCATCAAGCTTTCCTTGATAATATCCACTGCGCTGCAATGCAAGTTGTAAAAGTTCTACAGATGCGCCAGTGCTTTTGAATCTTAAGGTTTCCAAAGAAACACCTCCAAAATAATGTCTAATCTATACAGTATATGAACGCGATAGGAATATTTGCACTTTTATTACATTATTTGTGTAAGGAAAAGTAAAAAAGCTTATGTTACTATAAAGTTGCGGCGAAAATAATATTCGTCAAAAATAAAACGGAGGTCAAATTATGATGAAAATCAAAAGATCTATTTGTACATTCATTGTAGCCGCAATTGCAATCTCGATGCTTAGTGCGAATGCATTTGCAGCATCAAGCGACTCAAAAGCAGGACAAGTTGCAACATCCTCAACAGCTCTTAATGTAAGAAACAGTGCATCAGCATCTTCAACGATTGTAGCAAAATTGCCAAAGGATAGCTTTGTTACATTAGTTTTAAAAACAGGAAGTTGGTGGAAGGTAGAATACGCAGAAGGCAAGTACGGATATTGTAGTAGTGCATACATTAGAGAGATTGAAGAAAGCTATATGGCTTCAGTAAATGTTTCTTCAGGTAATCTTAATGTAAGGGGTGGAGCGAGCACAGCATATGCAATACAATCAAAGCTTGTAAAAGGCACAGGGGTAGTTGTATTATCAAGTCAAAATGGTTGGAGCAAAGTCCTTTATGATGGAACACAAGTAGGCTATGTAAGCAGTGCATATTTATATGTAAAAAGTAGCACTAGTTATAAAGCAATATCTTTGAATGTTCCAACATATAGACAGATGGATTCTCGCTGGGCAAATGTTATGATTGGAACATCAGGACAGACAATTGGTCAAATAGGATGCACAACAACATGCCTCTCTATGACAGAGAGTTACAGACTAGGCACAGCAGTTTATCCAAATCAAATGGAACAAAGGCTTAGTTATACATCTGGCGGTGCACTTTATTGGCCAAGTAATTATGCAACAAGCACAAGCACAGATTATCTAAAAATAATTTATGCTCAGTTAGAGAAGGGTATCCCAGTAATCATTGGTTCAAAAAATGTATACGGAGGAGCTCACTGGGTTGTTATAACAGGTTACACAGGAGGAGAAACACTCACAGCCTCTGGATTTACAATTAATGATCCAGGCACAGCGAGCAGAACAAATTTACAGCATTTGTTTAATAGTTATCCAAATTTTCATAGAATAGCATATTACTTATAGTAAACCCAAAAGCTCAACGAATTTATTCGTTGAGCTTTTTTACATTTTGTGATAAAATATTTAATTAATAATATAATTAATATGATACAAAAAGGAATTAGTAAATGATTAAGTTAGTTTCAAAATATACAGAAGAATATGAGAAGTTTTGTGAGGGGGATGCATTGGGGGCAAGGATAATATCATTGCTTGATGCATATTGCACACAGCACAACTTTGTACTTTTTTGGGAGCAAAGGGATGACAATTTAAATCTTACCGCAATGATTTTAAGTATAGATAATTCTGTAACAGTGTTTGAAAAAGATGCAAACGCAGAAGAAATTAAAGAGTTTTTAACCTGCATTGGGTTTGACAGTATAAGTACAACGCCTGAACTTGCAAATCAAATTTGTACTAATTGTAATATGAATATTAGAACAATAATGAAATATAACAATTCAAAAATCAGTAAAAGTTTAAAAGATAAAAATGTTGATGATTTTTGCAAAAGTATCGATTTAAAACAAATTTATGATATAATAAATTTTTGCCATAATACACCAGCCACAAAGCATGGTTTTGAGGTTTGGTTTACTGACATGTCTCATAGAATAAGGCATGGGTATGCGGATGCTGTAGCTACACAGTCGGGTGACAAAACTGTTTCTTGTGCACTTGCACTTGCAAGCACAAAAACAGATGTCTTGCTTGGCGGAGTTGCAACTCTTGATGATTACAGAAACAGAGGTCTTGCAAAGCAGTGTATATATGAGCTTATAAAAAGAAATAAAGATAAGAACATATTTATCTTTTGTAAAGAAGATAAAATAGATTTTTATACAAAACTCGGTTTTGACAAATATAGTTTAACAGCGGAGGTTGTTCATTAATGGCAAATAGTTTTTTGAATATTGATAGTGAACTTGAAATTTTGGCAGATAAAGCAATGCAAAACTGCAAATCTAAATTTGATGATATAGATAAAATAACAGAATATAACCAGCAGAAAGTATTGGCAGCTTTTAGAGATAATAGAGTAAGTGAATCTCACTTTGTATCATCTACAGGTTATGGTTATGATGACAGAGGCAGAGATACTCTTGACAAAGTATTTGCACAGGCGATTGGAGCACAGGATGCATTGGTGCGGCACAGCTTTGTGAGCGGTACACACACGCTTGCAGTTGCACTCTTTGGTATACTTCGTCCAAACGATATAATGCTTTGTATTACAGGCACACCTTATGACACAATACATTCTGTAATTGGTATTGGCGGTGCAAATGGGCAGGGCTCACTTGCAGATTTTGGTGTTAATTATAAGCAAGTTGACCTTGATGAACATGGCAAGATTGATGAGCAGGCAGTAATTAATGCTCTGGATGATGATAGAGTCAAAATGGTTTATCTTCAGCGTTCAAGAGGCTATAACTTGCATGATACATTTTCGGTAGAAGAAATACAGAGTATATCGACAAAAATAAAAGCAAAGAAAAATGTAATAATAATGGTTGATAACTGTTATGGAGAGTTTGTTCAAACTCAAGAGCCAACGCAGGTTGGAATTGATATAATGGCAGGTTCACTTATTAAAAATGCAGGTGGCGGAATTGCCAAAACAGGCGGATACATTGCAGGCAGAGCAGATTTGATTGAGCTTTGTTCATACAGAATGACAACTGCAGGGATTGGCAGAGAAGTTGGTGCATCACTTGGTGAAACTCGTAATATGTTTATGGGGCTTTTTAATGCTCCACATGTAACGGGAGAGGCATTAAAAACAGCTGTATTCACATCTGCACTTTTTGAACTTATGGGATTTGAAGTTAGTCCAAAAACAAACGATAAACGCTGTGATATAATTCAGTCTATAAAGCTTGGCGATGAAAAACTTCTTGTAGCTTTTTGCAAAGGACTTCAAAGTGGTGCACCAGTTGACTCTTTTGTAGTTCCTGAAGCGTGGGCGATGCCTGGGTATGACAGTAAGGTAATAATGTCTGCTGGTGCATTCACACTTGGCTCATCAATTGAGCTTTCTGCTGATGCGCCAATAAGAGAACCATTTGCAGTGTGGCTACAAGGTGGACTTAATTTTCATAGTGCAAAGGCAGCGGTTCTTTTAGCAGCACAAGAGGTAATTAAAGTCCAAAAACAAGAAAATATTTAAAAACGGTATGATTTTAAGCTTATCGTCACAAAATGATAATATACAATATTAAGTAAATACTAAAATTGAGGTTAATTTATGCTTGATAATTTTTATAAAAATTTAAAGAGCGGGACAGATATAAGAGGAGTTGCAGTTGAAGGCGTGATTAATGAACCGCTAACTCTTTCTAATGAGGTTACGCACAAAATTGCACAAGGGTTTGCACAAAGACTGTTTGATGAGTTTGGAAGGAAAGAAGACATTACAGTAGCCGTTGGGCACGATTCACGCACTTCAGCAAACAGAATTAAAAATGCGTTTATTAAAAGTCTGACTTTATCTGGAATATCCGTAAAGGATTGTGGTCTTTCATCAACTCCTGCAATGTTTATGACAACTGTTGACTTTGGATGTGATGCTGCGGTTGAGATTACAGCAAGCCACCATCCGTTTAATAAAAATGGCTTTAAATTTTTTACTCGCAAGGGTGGATTTGAAGCAAGCGATATAGAAAAGATTTTAAAGTATGCACAGGACGATATAAGTTATGAAGCATCACAGCAGGGCACTGTTGAGGAATCGTTATATATGAATATCTATGCCGAAAAATTAAGGGAGTTTATTTGCAGTGAAGTCAATGCAGATGATTATTCAAGACCCTTGCGTGGATTTAAAATTATTGTTGATGCTGGAAACGGAGCGGGCGGATTTTATGCAGGCAAGGTGCTAGAGCCACTTGGAGCAGATATTTCTGGAAGCCAGTTTTTAGAGCCTGATGGTTTGTTTCCAAATCACATACCAAACCCAGAGGACTCATATGCAATGCGTTGTGTTTCAAAAGCTACTGTTGCAAACAGTGCAGATTTGGGAATAATCTTTGATACAGATGTTGATAGGGCAGCTTGTGTTGGTGGAAACGGCAAGGAGATAAATAAAAATGCATTAATAGCTCTTGCCTCGTATATAGCACTGGAAGGCAATGAGGGCGGAACAATAGTAACGGACTCTGTGACTTCAAGCGGGCTTAAAGATTTTATAGAGCTTGATTTGGGTGCAAAACACCATAGGTTTAAAAGAGGATACAAAAATGTTATAAATGAAGCATTAAGGCTTAATAGAGAATGCTGTATAAATGCACCACTTGCAATTGAAACATCAGGGCATGCAGCAATGCGGGACAATTATTTTCTTGATGATGGAGCATATCTAATTACAAGAATAATAATTAAAATGGCACAGCTTGCAAAAGATGGCAAAACACTTGAAAATCTTATAAAAACATTGGTAGAACCTATTGAAGCAGAGGAGCTTCGCATAAAGATTTTGTCGCCTGATTTTAAAGAATATGGTGACAAAGTTATAAGTGACCTTGAGCATTTTGTAGACAATAGTGAAGTGTTTGAAAAGGCACAAGATAGCTTTGAGGGTGTTCGGGCCTCATCAAACAATCTTAATGGGTGGTTTATGCTTCGCCTTAGTGTTCATGATCCAGTTTTACCGCTTAATATTGAAAGTAATATTAAAGGTGGCGTAGATAGTATAAAAGAAGAAATTAAGAATTTTTTTGAAGGATATGACAAGCTTGATATTTCATCACTGTAAGGGTGGGTTTTATGAATAGAGTTGAAATAAATAAAATATATGAAAGTCCTGAAAGTTTTACACAGCAGGATATAACAGTTTGTGGCTGGATAAGAACAGTCAGAGACTCTAAAAATATTGGTTTTGCACAGATAAATGATGGAAGTAATTTTTCGGGAGTACAGGTTGTATTTGAGCAATCTAAGCTAGAAAATTATAGCGAAATAGCATCGCTTAATGTTGGTGCATCAATAATTGTAACAGGAAGAGTAATACTCACTCCAAACGCACATCAGACATTTGAAATAAATGCGAGTGGCATAAAAGTTGAGGGAATATCCTCTCCAGATTATCCACTACAAAAAAAGCGACACACGCTTGAATATTTGCGGACTATTGGGCATTTGCGTGCACGCACAAACACATATAGTGCGGTTTTTCGTGTGCGTTCTGGTGCGGCAATGGCAATTCACAGATTTTTTGAAGAGCAGGGTTTTATATATGTTCACACACCTATAATTTCATCAACAGATGCAGAGGGTGCAGGCGAATTGTTTGGCGTTACAACACTGGATTTAAAAAATGTACCTATGGATAAAAATGGTGAAGTTGATTATAAACAGGACTTTTTTGAAAAGCCGTCATACCTCACAGTTTCTGGCCAGCTTCAGGGCGAAGCAATGGCAACAGCACTGGGCAAGGTTTATACATTTGGGCCAACATTTCGAGCAGAAAAGTCATACACAGGTCGCCATGCCGCAGAGTTTTGGATGATAGAGCCCGAAATTTCTTTTGCTGATTTGCAAGATGATATGCAGGTTGCAGAGGAAATGATAAAATATGTTTTGTCATATGTTCTTAAAAACTATGCAGAGGAAATGGCGTTTTTTAATAAGCATTTTGACAATGAACTTATAGAGCGACTTAATACAGTAATAAGTTCTGAATTTGCAAAAGTAACTTATACGGATGCAATAGAACTTCTAAAACAGAATAATGATAATTTTGAATATAAAGTCGAGTGGGGCTGTGATTTGCAAACAGAGCATGAAAGGTATCTTACAGAAAAGATATATAAAAAACCTGTGTTTGTAACGGATTATCCTAAGGATATAAAGGCTTTTTATATGAGGCAGAATTCTGACGGAAAAACAGTTGCCGCAATGGATTTGCTTGTTATGGGTATTGGCGAGATAATAGGCGGTAGCCAGCGTGAGGAGCGAATAGATTTTTTAACAAGTCGTATGCAGGAACTTAATATGAATATAGATGATTATCAGTGGTATCTTGATTTGAGAAGATTTGGCACTGTAACTCACAGCGGATTTGGTCTTGGCTTTGAAAGGCTGATAATGTATATAACAGGAATGTCAAATATTAGAGATGTTGCATTGTTTCCAAAAACGGCTGGTCATACACAGTTTTAGGAGTTTTTATGAGTGAGAATTTAATAAAGCTTAAACACAGACTAAAAGAGATAGCAAATGATAATAAGCTTTGCATTGCCTTTTCAGATGGCGTTGATTCAACCGTTTTGCTGAAAGTAGCAACAGATGCAGGGCTTAAAGTGCTAGCTGTTACTGTAAACACACAGCTTACAAAGAATAAAACTAACCTTGAAAAAGCAAAGCAAACGGCAGAGCTTATGAATGCAGTTCATATTATTGTGAATGTTGATATGTTGCTTGACGAAAATATAGCATCAAATGATAAGCTTCGTTGTTATTATTGTAAGAGTAAGATGTTTTCAAGCATAAAAAAAGTAGCTGCTAAAAATGGTTTTACAGAGGTTTGTGACGGAACGAATATAAACGATTTGAACGAATACAGACCAGGACTTAAAGCAAAAGCAGAGAATTGTGTGCATAGTCCGTTTGCAGATTGTGGACTTTCAAAGAAGGATGTAAGAGCAATTGCAGCAGAACTTTGTTTAAGTGTTGCTACAAAACCGTCGTCACCATGCATTTTAACTCGTTTTCCTTACGGTACAAATATTACATATGATAAACTTGAAAAGGTACAAGCAGGGGAAGATATTTTAAAGTCATATGGCTTTTATGATTGTAGGCTTCGTGTTCATTCAGATATTGCCAGAATAGAAATACCGCAATCGGATTTTGAAAGCCTTTTAAAACAGAAAGATATAATCATACATAAATTAAAAAAAATTGGATTTTTATATATAACATTAGATTTAAACGAACTTCGTTCAGGCAGTATGGATATAGAAATAGGAAAAGAGGATTAAACAATGGATATAAAAACTCTTTTAGAACAAGTTGCACAAGGGTCTTTGTCTACAAATGATGCTTTTGAACAGTTAAAAACATTACCGTTTGAGGATATGGGCTACGCTTGTCTTGACCATCACAGAAAGATACGCACAGGATTTCCAGAAGTTGTATTTTGTCAGAGTAAGTTGCCAGAGCAAGTTGGAGAAATTTTTGAACGGCTTTATAAAATGAATGGCATAGTGCTTGGAACAAGAGCATCAAGCGAGTATTATGAAAGCGTTTTAAAGTTTTTGCCAAATGCAATATATCATGAGCAGGCAAGATGTATAACGGTTGGTAAGCCCGAAAATATAAAAGGGTTGGTAGCTGTTTGTACAGGTGGCACAGCGGATATTCCTGTGGCAGAAGAAGCGGCAATAACAGCTCAGATGTGTGGCGCTAATATTACAAGGATTTATGATGTTGGCGTGGCAGGTATTCATAGGCTTTTAAGCAGAGTTGATGAGCTACGAAAAGCAAATGTAATTGTAGCTTGTGCAGGAATGGAAGGAGCACTTGCAAGTGTTATCGGTGGTCTTGTGGATGTTCCTGTAATAGCAGTGCCAACAAGTATTGGATATGGTGCAAACTTTGGCGGTGTTTCAGCCTTGCTTGCAATGCTTAATTCTTGTTCAGCAGGCACAAGTGTGGTTAACATAGACAATGGTTTTGGTGCGGGTTATATAGCAGCTCAGATAAATTCGCTTGGAGGTAATGCACAATGAAAACATTGTACCTTGAATGCTTTTCAGGAATTAGTGGAGATATGGCGGTTGGTGCATTGCTCGATTTGGGAGCAAATTTGGACAAGCTTTTAGAAAGCATAAATTCAATTAATCTTGGCTGCACATTACATACAGGAAGAATAGAAAAAAACGGGATTTCTGCTTTTAGCTTTGATGTAGAACTGCCAAGTAATGCACATAATCATGAAAATCATAGTATAGGAATAAACGATATTTATACAATAATTGATAATTCACAGCTTTCAGACAATGCGAAGTCACTTGCAAAAAAGATGTTTGGTGTAGTGGCACAGGCGGAAGCAGTAGTGCATAACAAGCCTATTGAAGAAGTGCATTTTCATGAAGTCGGTTCAGCAGATTCAATTATTGATATTTGTGCTACCGCATTTTGTTTAGACGATTTAAATATTGACAAGGTTATATGTTCTCCGATAAGTGACGGTACAGGGTATATAAACTGTAGTCATGGAAAAATTCCAGTGCCTGTTCCAGCAACATCAGAGATTGCAAGAGCATATAAAATACCAATGAATATTACAGATAATAATGGTGAAATGGTAACACCTACAGGTGCAGCAATTGTTGCAGCAATTGCCGATGAATTTAAAACACCAAGTAATATAATATTTGAAAAAATCGGTATAGGTGCTGGAAAAAAAGATTTTAAACATCCGAATGTCTTGCGTGCTTATATTATTAAGGAGCAAGAAGAAAGCACAAAGGATAAAATCATTGTGATAGAAACAGCTATAGACGATAGCACTCCAGAGGAACTTTCGTTTTGCCTTAAAAGACTATTTAAAGCAGGGGTAAAGGATGCGTTTTACTCACCAATATATATGAAGAAAAATCGTCCTGCTTGGCAGCTTACCGTAATGTGCGAGCCCAAAACAGAGCAGGATGCAATATCTATAATTTTTAAGCATACAACTGCTGTGGGAGTACGCAAGCAGGAACTAGACCGTGTTATTATGAATAGAGAAAAGACAACGGTAACAACAAAACACGGCGAGGTTGATGCAAATATCTTTACCTTTGGAGATATAAAAAAGACTTGCCTAGAGTATAAGTCAGTTAAAAAGCTTGCAAAAGAAAAGGATTGCAGTATTGTTGATATATATAGGAACTATTAGTATTAGATAGACGATAAATAACACATTAAAAAAATATAGCAGACACAATATTTTGTGTCTGCTATATTTTTTAATATTGCTTAATATATAATTTTATATCTTTACAAGATATAAATACCTGAAGATAGAACAACTACTTCAACATTTTGAATGTTAATATATCTTAATACGGGTTCGTCAAATTTTTTATATTCGCTGATAGCAAAATTCTCCAAACTAACTTGGCTTATGCTATGTGAGTTCTTATTGCAAATATAAAGATGATTATCAACTTTGGAAATCGACATAGGTTTTCCAAATACATTTGACTTTTCATTACCAATTCTAAAGTCAACTTTTTTAAGCGATGGAGAATATCGGATAATAGAATTATAATTTGGAACACAGCACCAAATAAATTTATCGTCAACAGCAATTGAGCGAACGGGGGAATCATGATATATCAAATCTCCCGTCCATAAAAGAGTGCCCTCAACATCAAAAGTGCCCATCTCGCCAGTTGGATAAACAACATGAGTTCTTTTGTTTGGAAGAATCCCAGCTGAACAAGAAATATAATCACCAATTTGCTCTGAAATAGATTTAAAAGCAGGGCCAAATTTAGTTAAAAGATATACGCTTTTAGTGCTATGTGTGAGCTGATTAGAAGATATGTCAAAAGCTAAAAAAGCTATTTTAAGATTACCTTTAGAATCACGGCCGTCAACTTTGACTATGATAAAGCCTTTTGGAAAAGGGATAATATCAAGCGGCTTTATATCAATGATTTGTTTCATACATAACACACCTAAAGATCAAATTTTACTCATGATTTGATAGCTTAATGTCATAATACTGTCACTTAAATGAACATTTTCAATGGCTATGTCAGGATATTTTGCAGAAATGTCAAAGTGAGTAAAATTCCAAAAGCCTTTTATTCCAAGACCAACAAGTTGATCTACGATTTCTTCGCTCTGACTTGATGGGATACAAAGGGCTGCAACAACAGGAAGATTCTCTTTGCAAAAATCATCAAGAACATCAACGCTACGAATAGGAATGTTTTTAATCATTTCACCTATTATTGCTTGATTCTTATCAAAAATACCGATAAGCTCAAATCCACGGCTTTCAAAGGACATATGGGTAGCGATAGCACGACCAAGATTACCAGCACCTATAAGCACCATTTTAAATCCTTTGTCAACACCAAGAATCTTACCAATTTCATCGTGTAAGCTTTCAACATTATATCCATAGCCTTGTTGCCCAAATCCACCAAAGCAGTTAAGGTCTTGCCTAATTTGGGAAGCGGTAAGACCCATTCTATTTGATAGTTCTTTTGAAGATATACGAGTTATACCGTCGTTTTTCAAATTGTTAAGAAAACGATAGTAGCGAGGGAGCCTTTTAATAACCGACATAGAAATGTACTTGTTCGTTGCCATATACTAAAACTCCTTTTAGAATTTTTATTATTTAGCTTCGTTTTTCTTAACGGTATTCATTACATAGTCACCAAACTGGGCGCAAGTACAACCGTCTTCACGGCCTGTAATAGTTAAAGCTTTATCTTCATACATGCAAATATCTAATGCTTCTTCAAGTGAATCAGCCTTGTCTTGCTTGCCTATATGGGATAAAAGTAAAGCAGAAGCACGAAGCATAGAGCAAGGGTCTGCATAATCTCCACGGCCTTCTTTAACCATTCTTGGAGCAGAACCATGAATTGCCTCAAACATGGAATAACGCTTGCCGATATTTGCACTACCAGCAGTACCAACACCACCTTGGAACTCAGCAGCTTCATCAGTTATGATATCACCATAAAGGTTTGGTAAAATAAATACCTTAAAGTCTTTGCGGCGTTTTTCATCAATAAGCTTAGCGGTTGTAATGTCTATGTACCATTCATCAGTTATGATTTCAGGATAATTTTTACCAACATTTTTGCATATGTTAAGGAATTTTCCGTCAGTAGTCTTGATTACATTTGCCTTAGTAATGATAGAAACTCGTTCTTTTTTGTTCTTTCTTGCATAGTCGTAAGCAAGATTTGCGATTCTTTCACTTCCCTCTGAAGTTGTAACAACAAAGTCAAGTGCAAGGTCGTCAGTAACATTTACGCCCAAAGAGCCAACTGCATAAGCACCCTCTGTGTTTTCACGGAAGAAAGTCCAGTCAAGACCCTGCTCAGGAACACGAACAGGACGAATATTTGCAAACAAGTCAAGTTCCTTACGCATTGCAACATTGGCACTTTCAATGTTTGGCCAATCGTCACCAGCTTGTGGTGTTGTTGTTGGTCCTTTAAGAATAACATGACATGATTTAAGTTCTTCAAGAACATCGTCAGGAATAGCTTTCATAACTTTTACACGGTTTTCAATTGTAAGTCCGTCAATAACTTTAAACTCAATCTTTCCTGCATCAACATCGTCTTTAAGCATATATTCAAGAACACGAGCAGATTCTTTTGTAATAATAGGGCCTATTCCGTCACCGCCACATACACCTATTACGATTTTGTCAAGATTATCAAAGTCTAGAAAATCTTTCTGTGCTTTGATTGTGTCTGAACGCTCAAGCTGAGAGCGAACAAGGGTTTCAAATTTCTCGATTGCATTTTTTATTTCTGTTTCACGCATTTTAACACTTTCCTTTCTAAATTCGGCTATATATTTTCTCTTGTATAATTAAGTAATCCGCCTGCAAGTAAAATATCCATCTGTCTTTTTGAGAATTCATAGCAGAGAGAATACTCTTCGTTTTTAGTTGTATTCTTTAAAACAACAGGAGAGTTATTTTCGATTAGTTTACGAACATCTGGAAGGCAAAGTTCGTCACCTTGGGAAATCTTATCATAATCCTCTGAGTTTGCAAAAGTGAATGGAAGAATACCAGCATTAATAAGGTTTGCACAATGAATTCTTGCAAATGATTTTGTTACAACAGCTTTTATTCCAAGGTAAAGTGGAACAAGAGCAGCGTGCTCACGAGATGAGCCTTGTCCATAGTTTGTACCACCGATGATTATGCCTTTTCCTTCAGCTTTACAGTTTTCTGCAAAATTTTCATCACATTGTTTGAAACAAAATTGTGATAAGAAAGGTATGTTTGAACGATAAGGTAAAATCTTTGCACCAGCAGGCATAATGTGGTCAGTTGTAATATTGTCGCCAACCTTAAGAATAGCCTTGGCACAAATATTTTCACCAAGGGCAACAGTAGTTGGAAATGGTTTAATGTTTGGACCATAAGCAACTTCAATATTTTTAGCATCTTGTTCGCTTGCGGGCAATTCAATCATGTTATCATTTATAATAAACTCAGTTGGTATTTGAATTTTTGGAGCGTCGCCTAGTGTGCGTGGGTCAGTTAAAACGCCAGCAACAGCAGAAGCAGCAGCAACTTCAGGGCTTACCAAATAAATGCCTGCATCAGCAGTGCCAGAGCGGCCTTCAAAGTTTCTGTTAAATGTGCGTAGAGAAACACCCTTTGAATTTGGGGATTGTCCCATGCCGATACATGGACCGCAAGCGGATTCAAGAATTCGGGCACCCGCAGCAATCATATCAGACAATGCACCATTAAGAGCAAGCATGTTGAGAACCTGCATAGAACCAGGAGCAATTGAAAGGCTTACATTTGGTGCAACTTTTTTGCTTTTAAGAATAGCAGCAACTTTGAGCATATCAGAAAGTGAAGAGTTTGTGCATGAACCAATGCAAACTTGGTCAATTGCAATTTTGCCAATTTCAGTAACAGATTTTACATTGTCAGGGCTGTGAGGCATAGCAGCCATAGGTGTAAGAGTGCACAGGTTTATTTCAATAGTTTGGTCATAAACTGCATCAGCATCAGGCAAAAGCTCACACCAATCATTCTCACGGCCTTGTGCTTTAAGAAATTCACGAGTGATTTCATCAGATGGGAAAATGGAGGTAGTTGCTCCAAGCTCAGCACCCATGTTTGTTATTGTTGCACGCTCTGGAAGAGAGAGGGATTTAACTCCTTCTCCGCCGTATTCAATAATTTTGCCAACGCCGCCCTTAACAGACATAACACGCAAAACTTCAAGAATAACATCTTTTGCAGCAACCCAAGGGCTAAGCTTACCAACAAGGTTTATACGAACCATTTTTGGCATAGATATATAGTATGCACCGCCACCCATAGCAACAGCAACATCAAGTCCGCCCGCTCCAATAGCTAGCATACCCATGCCGCCACCTGTTGGAGTGTGGCTGTCTGAACCGATAAGTGTTTTACCAGGAATGCCAAAACGCTCAAGATGAACTTGATGGCAAATTCCGTTGCCAGGACGAGAAAAACGAATGCCTCTTTTTTTAGCAACACTTTGAATAAATCTATGGTCATCAGCGTTTTCAAAGCCCGTTTGCAATGTGTTGTGGTCAATATAAGCAACAGAGAGCTCAGTTCTTACACGCTCAACGCCCATTGCTTCAAACTCAAGATATGCCATTGTTCCTGTAGCATCTTGAGTAAGGGTTTGGTCTATTTTAATTCCAATCTCGTTACCAGCAACTGCTTCACCGCAGACAAGATGATTTTTTATAATTTTTTGAGCAATTGTGTATCCCAAATTATTCATCCTCCCGAAAGACTTTTTCATTTTTTTAACAAACTTTATTTTATAACATATCAAAGTTTTTGTCAATCAAATAAATAGGTTATTACTATAAGTTGTATATAATACCAAAAAGTAATTGTTTTGACTCATATATATTGCTCTTGCTAATAAAAAATGTTATAATAATGCGAAAAATAAAATCAACTCATAGATGTGTTATGTTTTGGAAACAATAGTAGTAACAAAACGAACGGAGGCACATTTATGGCTAGAAAAAAAATAAACAAATTTACAGATTTTACAGCACCCACAACTCCATTTGGTGTTCCATCAGAAGTTGATCCTGACAGAGAAGATCAGGGAAATTTAGAAGAATGTGAAGAGGATAAGTTTAAACAAATTTCCGATTCAGGGTTGATAACCGTTGAAAATGACGGGCATTTTATTCATTGTCTGACAATTATAGGCCAAATTGAAGGCCACTATATTTCATCTCCACAAACCAAAACAACCAAGTATGAGCATGTTATTCCACAGCTTGTTGCAATTGAGGAAAGTGAAGAGATTGAAGGTCTTGTAATAATTCTAAATACAGTTGGCGGGGATATTGAAGCAGGTCTTGCAATTGCAGAGCTTATAGCAGGAATGAAAACTCCAACGGTGTCCTTAGTGCTTGGAGGAGGCCATTCTATAGGAGTTCCTCTTGCTGTTTCGGCAAAGCATTCTTTCATCACATCTTCTGCAACAATGACAATTCACCCAGTGCGTATGAATGGGCTTGTTGTAGGTGTTCCACAAACACTTTCTTATTTTGATAAAATGCAGGAAAGAATAATTGGCTTTGTCTCAAAAAATTCTAATATGAAGCCTGAAAGGTTTAGAGAACTTTTGCTTACCACAGGCGAGTTAATTATGGATGTAGGCACTGTTTTTGATGGAGAAAAGGCGGTAGAGGAAGGTCTTATTGACAGTATTGGTAGCCTTTCAGATGCACTTACTTGTCTTTATGATATGATTGAAACAAATCCTAAGGAGAAAAGAAGCAAAAAATATAAAGACAAAGAAGAATCACAAAATAACGAGGAAAAAAAGGCAGAGGAATTAATAAATTTTTAATATTTTATGAATTCAAAACTTTACAATAACCTGTTATATTTATTTTGGTAGTAATTTAAACAGGTTATTGTTTTTAATAAAATTTTCAATTAATTTTATTTGGAGGAATTTTGCTAATGAATATTTTAGATGCAATAGTACTTGGTATTGTTCAAGGTGCTACAGAGTTTTTACCCGTATCAAGTAGTGGACATCTTTCGGTGTTCCAACACTTTATGGGAATTGGCGGGGAAGGTTCATTGACGATGTCAATATTTTTACATATCGGTACCCTTGCCTCGGTTATATTGGTTTATTACAAAACTTTTTGGGAGCTTATTTTAGAACTTGGAAGAACAATAAGAGATATATTTACACGCAAGTTTAGTTTTAAAAACATGGGTGAAACACGCCGTATGCTTCTTATGCTGATTGTTTCATGTTTACCGCTTTTGATTTTGCTTATCCCCGTTGGAGCAGATACAAAGCTTATGGATGTTCTTGGTGGCTTGGCAGAGGATGATGATGTAATCGTTGAAGGATTTTGCTTTCTAATCACAGCCTTTTTATTGTTGTTTGGTACATACAAAGCAAATAAAAATAAAGAGGAAAGAACATATGTAAAAACAAAGGATGCTGCTGCGATTGGTTTTGCACAGGCATTGGCAGCAGGTTTACCTGGGGTATCCCGTTCTGGTTCAACTATTTCAACAGGTATGATTTGTGGAGTTTCAAAAAACTATATGGTTCGTTATTCCTTTGTTCTTGGCACACCAGCAATTATTGCAGCAAATCTTGTAGAATTAAAACATGTTGCTGGAGCAGGTATAAATTTAAATGTTATGCCAATAATTGTGGGAGTCATTACCTCTGCTATTGTTGGATTTGCGGCAATAAAAGCCCTTGAATGGCTTGTAAAAACAGATAAGTTTAAGTTCTTTGGTTATTACTGCCTTGTACTTGGTGTTTCGGTAATAGTAGCAGGATTGGTCGAAACTTTTATATTTTAGATTACAAACATAATTTTACGGAGTGATAGTTAAATGGCAAATACCACTAAAAAAAAGCCATCTTCTGCAAACAAAGGCAAAAGTTCCGCATCTAAAGGGAAAAATACGCAGAATGGAAAAATGTACATACAAAACGAACAGAGATTAAAAACCAAACGGCAAATTGGGGCTGTTGTTATTTTTACCGTTGCAATATTTAACCTATGCGTTTGTCTTATAGATGGAGGCAACGCATGGGGGCTTATGCGTGAAGTTCTTTTTGGCTTGTTTGGAATTTGTGCTTTTGTATTGCCACTTATACTATTTTATATATCAATTATGGCTGCACTGGACAAGCCGACGGATAATATAGGGTATAAGGTTGCAGAAGCATTTTTAGTTACATCACTCATTTGTGCAACAATATTTATATTTTCAAGTAAATATGCACCATTAAGCTATTTTGAAAGCATATCAGATGCATATAATGCTGGATTAAGCACTGGAAATGGTGGTGCAATAGGTGCAATAATTGGTGGTGGAATTTTTAAACTTTTCCCAGAAAAAATCACAGCTAGAATTACAATTATTTTACTTCTATTTGTGGTTGTAATGATAATGACAGGCACAACACTTATTAATCTTTATAATGCATTTAGAAAGCCGGTTCAAAAGGCGGGCGAAATTACTGGTGATTACATTGAAAAAACTGCAAGAGAAATTGAAGAAAAGAGGGAGAGAGCAAAGTTTAATCCCGATGTTAACCTTGGACCTCCTGTAGATAGTACAAAGGATGTTGAAACTCCACCCAAAAGGGGTAGGAAAGCAAAGTTTGATGTTGAGGTTGATCCAGAGCCTCCTGTAGCTTCACAAGTTGTAGAAACAGAGCCAGAGCCAGATATAAAGCCTGTTTTACTTGATGATATAATTAAAAAAGCGGCGGCACCAGTTGCTCCAACATATGTTGCAAATGCAACTACAAAGCAAGAAACACCGCCAGTTAATATTTTAAAGGGTGAAAATTTAGAACATATAAGTAACCAAAACTATAAGTTGCCTTCTATAGAATGTCTTTGTGCACCAAAAGTATTGTCTAACAAAAATTTCAGCGAGGAATTAAAACAAAACGCAGAGAAATTGGTAGGTGCGCTTAAGAGCTTTGGAGTAGAAACCAAAATAGTGGATATTTCAAGAGGTCCGACGGTAACTCGCTATGAGCTTGCTCCAGCGGCAGGTGTAAAAATAAGTAGGATTACAGGTCTTGCAGACGATATTGCACTTAATCTTGCGGCATCGGGCGTTCGTATTGAAGCACCAATTCCAAACAAGGCAGCAGTAGGAATAGAAGTTCCTAACAAAGACAAGTCAATGGTAACACTGCGTGAACTTATTGAAGAACCTCAGTATAAAATTGCTAAAAGCAAGCTTAATGTTGCTTTAGGTAGGGACATTGCAGGTAAGATGATATGTGCAGACCTTGCAAAAATGCCTCATATATTGATAGCAGGAACAACAGGTTCGGGTAAGTCAGTTTGTCTTAATTCAATGATACTTAGCATACTTTACAATGCAACTCCAGACGAAGTAAAGCTTGTAATGATTGACCCAAAGCAGGTTGAGTTCACAGTTTATAATGGGATTCCTCATTTGCTTACACCAGTTGTTTCAGACCCTCGTAAAGCCTCGGGAGCACTCGGCTGGGCTGTTAAGGAAATGCTTAATAGATACAAGACCTTTTCAGACAACAATGTTCGTGATATATCAGGTTATAACGAGTGCATAAAGGATAAACCAGACACACAAAAAATGCCACAAATACTAATATTTATAGATGAACTTTCAGACCTTATGATGGCTGCACCAAACGAGGTTGAGGATTCAATTTGTCGTTTGGCACAGATGGCTCGTGCAGCGGGTATTCACCTTGTAATTGCTACACAGCGACCTTCTGTTGATGTTATTACGGGTATCATTAAAGCCAATATTCCAAGCCGTATAGCGCTGTCTGTATCATCACAGGTTGACTCAAGAACAATACTTGATATGGTTGGAGCTGAAAAGCTTTTAGGTAATGGCGATATGCTATTTTATCCTGTAGGTACTGCAAAACCAATCAGAATTCAGGGCTGTTACACTTCAGACAAAGAGGTTGAAACAGTTGTAAACTTTATAAAAGACCAAGAGAAATCAGCATATGATGAAGAGGTTGTACAGGAAATTGAACGCCAAGCCGCTGTATCAGGTAGCAAAAAAGGCTCAGCATCAATTTCGAGCAAAGACGGGGACGACGACTCTGATGAGCTTTTGCCAAAGGCTATTGAAGCGGTACTTGAAGCGGGGCAGGCATCAACAACACTTCTTCAAAGGCGTCTAAAGGTTGGCTACGCTCGTGCGGCAAGAATAGTTGATGAAATGGAACAGCGTGGAATTGTGGGTCAGTTTGAAGGAAGCAAACCACGCAAGGTTCTAATAACAAAACAACAATGGTTTGAGATGAATGCGTTGTCGTCAGATGTTGCACCTGTAACGAATAATGATGAAGAACAGGAATAAATAAATGAATAATTTTTTGCCAACAAATAAACAAGAAGTATTGGAAAAAGGATGGGATAGCGTTGACTTTGTATATGTTACGGGTGACGCGTATGTTGACCATCCCAGTTTTGGAACGGCAATAATAACAAGAGTTCTTGAAGCCTGCGGATATAGCGTTGCTGTTTTATCACAGCCACGCTGGGACTCAACGGCAGATTTTGAACAATTTGGTTGTCCAAAGCTAGGCTTTTTTGTGTCCTCAGGCAATATTGATTCAATGGTTGCACACTACACAGTTGCTAAAAAAACTCGTAGCAAAGATGCATATACAGCAGGCGGAAAAATGGGTAAAAGACCCGACAGAGCAGTAATAGTCTATTGTAATTTAATAAGACAAGCCTATGGAGATGTT
This sequence comes from Clostridia bacterium, assembly GCA_009930155.1. The sequence continues at coordinate 24,312 of RZYX01000001.1, forward strand.
CCAATAGTTATTGGCGGGCTTGAAGCATCGCTCCGTAGATTTGCTCATTATGATTACTGGGAAGATAAAATCAAACCATCAATATTGTTTGATTCAAAGGCAGATTTAATATCCTATGGAATGGGAGAAAACCAAACAATAGAGATTGCAAAAAGGCTTGCAGATGGTGAACCTATTTCTAGCATAACAGATGTTAAAGGTACTTGTTTTGCGGTTAAGGTTCAAGATACTCCGTATATGGGTTCAGAGTGTCCAAGCTATGAGAATGTTATAAAGAGTGATAAAGAATATGCAAAAGCCTGCCGAATTCAGCAGGATGAGCAAGACCATATAAGAGGCAAGCTTATAAAGCAACGCCATGGCGGGAAAATGCTGGTTCAAAATCCACCAATGCCACCGCTCACACAATCTGAGCTTGATTGGGTTTATTCCTTGCCGTATGAGAGAACATATCATCCTTCATATGAAAAACTGGGTGGCGTGCCTGGAATAGAAGAAGTTGAGTTCTCAATTACTCATAACCGTGGGTGTTTTGGAGCGTGTAATTTTTGCTCGCTTGCTTTTCATCAGGGTAGATTTATTACATCACGCAGTAAAGAATCAATAGTTGAAGAGGCAAAAAAGCTTACTCAAAAGCCAAATTTCAAAGGATATATTCATGATGTTGGAGGGCCTACGGCAAACTTTCGTAACCCATCATGTGATAATCAACTTAAAAATGGATTGTGTAAGGGCAAGAAGTGCCTTGCTCCAACTCCGTGTAAACAACTCAAGGCGGACCATAGTGAATATATCGAAATACTTCGTGAACTTCGTGCCTTGCCAAAGGTGAAGAAAGTATTTATTCGCTCTGGAATACGCTATGATTATATGCTTGCAGATAATAATGAGAAGTTTTTTAAAGAGCTTGTAGAGCACCATGTAAGTGGTCAATTAAAGGTTGCACCAGAGCATTGTTCAGCACAGGTTCTTGACAAGATGGGTAAGCCACATATTGAAGCGTATCTTCGTTTTTCAAAACGATATTTTGAGCTTTCAAAAAGTATGGGAAAGGAACAATATTTGGTTCCGTACCTTATGTCGTCCCACCCAGGATGCGAGCTTTCTGATGCAGTTGAGCTTGCTCAGTTCTTGAAAAAGGAAAAGATACGACCAGAGCAGGTTCAAGATTTTTATCCAACACCTGGAACAATTTCAACTTGTATGTTTTATACAGGACTTGACCCATATACAATGGAGCCTGTATATGTTGCAAAGACTCAGCACGAAAAGGCATTACAAAGAGCACTTTTGCAGTACTTTAATCCAAACAATCAAAAGCTTGTTATAGAAGCTTTGCAAAAGGCAGGCAGAACAGATTTGATAGGTACTTCAGCTGATTGTCTTATAAGACCGCAGAATAATTATAGAAACAATAACTCAAATAGAACTAAACTAACATCGACCGATAAGAGAGGAAATAGCAATGGCAAAAAGCGTAAAAAATAACCCAAAGTGGCGAGTCTCGTTAATAGGTTTTGCTGTTTTAATTATCATATCTATTGTTCCTTCTCTTGATTTGCCTTTTAATGTTTCAACATGGAATGATGCATATGAAAAAGCTGACCTAAACACAGGTGCTGATGCTGATGTTGAACCATTATCAGTTCACTATATTGATGTTGGTCAAGGAGATTGTATTTTCATCAAGTCCAGCAGTGGTAATATGCTTATTGATGCTGGAGAAAAAGGAAATGATGAAAAGATATTAAGTTATTTGCATAATCAAGGAGTAGATACGATAGATTATCTTGTTGCTACTCATCCTCATTCTGACCATATAGGAAGTATGCCAAAGGTTATTGCAGGGCTTAAGGTTAAAAATGTAATAATGCCAGAACTTTCTGAAATAAATATGCCAACAACCAAAGGGTATGAAAACTTTTTAATTGCGGTTAAATCATCTGGTGCAAAGGTTATTGTAGCAGAAGCAGCTAAAGAATACTTAATGGGAGATGTAAGCTTTGTTGTGCTTTCTCCTTCTCAGCAGTCAAAAAACCTCAATAATATGTCTGTTGTTATAAAGCTATCATACAAAAATACAGATTTTTTATTTATGGGTGATGCAGAGCAAGAAATAGAGCAGGAATTGATTGAAAAAGGATATGATATTTCAGCGGATGTATTAAAAATTGGTCATCACGGCAGTGAGACATCCAGCACGGAAATATTTTTAAAGTCCGTAAAACCAAGTTTTGCAATCATATCTTGTGGCGAAGATAATTCATATAATCATCCTAATATCAATGTTTTGAAAACACTAGAAACATACAATATAGATTATAAAAGAACCGATGAATCAGGCACAATAGTTGTCGGTAGTGATGGTGACAAGCTAACAATTTCAACTGAAAAGGAGGCGTCGTGATGCAAAGGCTTTCTATAGATAGAATTGAATCAAACTTTGCAGTTTGTGAGAAGGATGACGGCACGATGCTTAATATATTGCTTGATGAATTGCCAAGCAATGTTCAAGAGGGGAATATATTGCTTATCGATGATAAGGGCAAAATAAAACTTGATGAGCAGGCAGAAAAAGCAAGAAAATCAGAACTTCTCAATTTACAAAATAGCCTTTTTGACAAGTAAGTTATATGTGTAAAAAAAGAACTTGAAATAATCATGGTTATATGATATAATTTTTGAGCAAATCACACGCATGGTATTTAGTCTGTTAGTGCGTCACACCATAAGGTTGCGATGTTTCAGTCTTTACAAGCCATGCGGAGGTAAAACTAAGGAGGATTTTTATTATGTCAGTAGTTTCAATGAAACAATTGCTTGAGGCAGGTGTTCATTTCGGACACCAAACAAGAAGATGGAATCCAAAAATGAACGAGTACATCTTCACAGAGCGTAACGGTATCTACATTATCGATCTTCAAAAGACAGTTAAGAAGCTTGAAGATGCTTATATGTTCGTTCGTGATCTTTCCCTTCAGGGTGAAGAGATTCTTTTCGTAGGAACAAAGAAGCAGGCACAGGATTCTGTCCGTGAAGAAGCACTTCGTTGTGGAATGCCATTCGTAAACGCTCGTTGGCTCGGCGGTATGCTTACAAACTTTAAAACAATTCAGCGTAGAATCAAGAGACTCGCACAGCTTAAGGCTATGGAAGAAGATGGTACTTTTGAACTCCTTCCAAAAAAAGAGGTAATCAAGCTTAAACTCGAAATCGAAAAGCTTGAGAAGTTTATGGGCGGTATCACAGAGATGAAGCGTCAGCCTGCAGCAATGTTTATTGTTGATCCTCGTAAGGAAAGAATAGCTGTTGCAGAAGCTAAAAAGCTTGGTATTCCTATTGTTGCTATTGTTGATACAAACTGCGACCCAGACGAAATTGACCATATAATCCCAGGTAATGATGATGCTATTCGTGCTGTTAGACTTATCACAGCAGCAATGGCAACTGCAGTACTTGAAGGAAAACAAATGAATCAATCAGCAGCAGAAGAAGCAGCAGCAGCAAAAGAGCAGGCAGCTGAGTAATTATAAAAATGAAATGCCTGTGCTTAATTGTGCGGGCTTATTAAGCAAAATATAGCTTTATATACAGGAGGAAATTTTTATGGCTTTTACAGCAAAAGATGTTCAGGCTCTTCGTGAGAAGACCGGAGTCGGTATGATGGATTGCAAAAAAGCACTTGTAGAATCAGATGGAGATATGGACAAGGCAATTGACTTTTTGAGAGAAAAGGGACTTGCAGCAGCAACAAAGAAGGCAGGCAGAATTGCTGCTGAGGGTGTTGTTCTTGCTTATAATGATGAAGATAAAAAAGTTGGCGTTCTTGTTGAGGTTAACTCCGAAACAGATTTTGTAGCAAAGAATGAAGAGTTTCAGAAATTTGTTCTTGATGTAGCAAAGACAATTGTAGAGAATAACCCAGCTGATGTTGAGGCTCTTCTTGAACAGAATCTTTTTGGTACAGATAGAAAAGTTCTTGAAAACCTTCAGGACAAAATACTTTCAATTGGTGAGAATATTAAAATTCGCCGTTTTGAGCGTGTAGAAGGAGCAGTAGCATCTTACATTCATGGTGGCGGTACAGTTGGTGTTATGGTTCGTTTTGATACAGATGACAAGACAGCAAAAGCAGAAGAGTTTAAGGGAATGGGTAGGGATATTGCAATGCAGATTGCTGCAATGAGCCCACAATTCTTAGATGCTACTTCTGTACCTCAGGAAACAATCCAGCATGAAAAAGACATCCTTATTGCACAAATTCAAGAGGATGAAAAGATGAAGAGTAAGCCAGAAAAGGTTCTTGAAGGAATTATTTCTGGTAAAGTTGCAAAGTTCTGCAAAGAAGTTTGTCTTATGGAGCAGGAGTTTGTTAAGAGCACAGATCATAGTTCAGTTGCAAAGTATGTTAAGGACACTGCAGCACAGCTTGGCTCTGAAATTAAAGTTCTTGGATTTACAAGATTCGCAAAGGGCGAAGGACTTGAAAAAAGAGAAGATAACTTTGCTGATGAAGTTGCAAGCATGATGAAATAATTTTAACTTACAATATTAAGACAGCAGTTTTTACTGTTGTCTTTTTTTGTTCTTAAAATGTTCATTTTTTATCAATAAACTTAGGCTATAATATATAACGATAAACAAATAAAATCGGGGTATAATATGAAAAGAACTAAAATTCAAGACAGAGAGCTCCCGGATTATACAAAGGGAGAGGAAATTTTTAATGCTACTTCACATATTATTGGGTGCGTGTTTGCTGTAGTTGCACTTATTGTGTGCCTTGTCGTTGCGGTAAGCCATCAAAATGTTTGGAGTATTGTAAGTGCTGCGGTATATGGAGTAACAATGATTATACTATATACAATGTCAAGTATTTATCATGCTTTGCCACCGTCAAAAATGAGTAAAAAGGTTTTTCAGGTTATTGACCATTGCTCAATATTCTTATTTATTGCGGGAACATATACTCCAATAACTTTGTGTGCTGTAAGGCAGAGCGATCCAACCCTTGCGTGGATAATTTTTGGCATGGTTTGGGGAATAGCCATTTTGGGGATTGTTCTTAATTCAATAGACCTAAAAAAGTTTAAAGTATTTTCAATGATATGTTACCTTGGAATGGGTTGGTGCGTAGTTATTGCTACTAGTCCTATGTTGCAGGTTGTAAATCCAAGGTCTATTTGGTACCTGTTTTGTGGTGGCTTTTTATATACGATAGGTGCAATACTTTATGGTGTTGGTAAGAAAACAAGATATATGCATTCAACATTCCATATGTTTGTACTTGCAGGAAGTATTTTGCATTTCATATTTGTACTTTATTTACTTTAAAATAAAATAAAATAAAATAAAATCAAAGGTGGCAGATTAATTTCTGCCACCTTTTTTCTTATCCATCAAACATTTTTTTTAGCCGTTGCAATGCTTTTTTTTCAATACGGGATACATATGAACGAGAAATACCAAGCATATTTGCAATCTCTCGCTGAGTCATCGGCACTCTGTCAAAAAGCCCGTATCTCATAATAATTATGTTCTTTTCACGCACATCCGAAAGCCGCCCTACATATTCAAGTAATTGTTCAGATTTAATTTTCAGATCCAAATCATCCGCTATGTTGTCGCCCACACAGATAATATCCATAAGAGTTAAAGGATTACCCTCACTATCAATATCAATAGGGTCGTTTATATAAACATCCTGAGATGATTTTTTTCGGCTTCTAAAATACATAAGTATTTCGTTTTCGATGCACCTTGCGGCGTATGTGGCAAGCCGAGTTCCTTTTGTTGGGTCAAAAGAATTCACACCTTTTATTAGACCAATAGTTCCAACAGAAATTAAATCCTCTTGTTCTGAATAATTCGAATAATACTTTTTAACAATATGTGCAACCAACCTTAAATTGTGCTTAATAAGTTTATCCTTTGCCTGTGCATCTCCCTCTTGTATTTTTTCAAGGCACTCTTTTTCCTCTTTCATACTTAGCGGAAGAGGAAAGGAAGAAGGGTTGCTAATATGCAGTGTGAAATAATAAAGATATGAGATTAAATCAAGAAAAGCGGAAAACAAATAATCACCCCCGTAGTTTAATATCTATGCTGAAGGTTGTTGATTTTTTCTCAATATATAAAAATGTTTTAGTAATATAAGTAATAATTATTTACAAAATAATTACAAAAACGCGAAAAATGTACAATAGTGCAAAAAAAGTATAGTTTTTACTGCTTTTTCTATAAAAAAATAGCAATTTATAAAAAAAATACAAAATAATACTTCCAATTATGTGAATGTTGTGGTATTATATGCACATAGGCGAGTGATAAAAGCATTAGAATTTTTAGCTTTAATCTCGTTTCGTGTTATTAAAAATGTAAAAAGGGGGCAACTGTATTTAATTAAATAGTTTACAGCCATTTAATTTTCGCAGTGGCAGACTGTGGTCAATCTTTGTCTATAAATACCTGTGAAGGGCACATCATAGGTTTAGTATAGCAATTTTTTACAGGCAAAATAAAAATATTTTAATTCCGAAAGGAGCAATTAATTATGAACAAACTAATGAATCTCAAGCAAGACAAAAAAGGTTTTACACTTATTGAAATTGTTATAGTTCTTGTTATTATAGCAATTCTTTCAGCAGCTCTTATCCCTTCAATGATGGGGTGGATTGATGACTCAAAGAAAAAGTCTTTCCTTACAGAAGCAAGAAGTGCAATGGTAGTTGCTCAGGCTGAGATAGGAAATATGTACGCTGCTGGCGGCACAGTTCCTGATGAAACTTTTACAGAGGCAGCAAATTGGGAAAACATTGCCAAGAAAACAAATGCTACTTATACTTCAAAAAATTTAAAATGGACACTTGATGATAATAAACAGTTTAAAACTTTCCATTTTGACAATGGCACATATAAAGTTGATTGGGCTAAAGCAACTGCTTGGGGTGAAGTCACTAAAGGTGAAGCACCAAAACCAACAACAACAGCAGCACCAGCAGAGGGTTGATTTTAGTAAATTAGCTTTATACATAACTATTAAAGTTTGAGTGTGGCCCTGCACGATTGTGCCAATAGTGCAGGGCTTCTCAAAATGGAGAAATACTATGTCTGTAACAATTGCGTACACAATACTTTATATTTTAATATTTATAATAGGCAGTTGCGTTGGTAGCTTCCTAAATGTTCTTATTTACCGTGTTCCTAAGGGAGAGAGTTTTATAAAAGGGCGTTCACATTGCCCAGGTTGTGGTAAAACTCTAAATTTTTACAATATGATTCCAGTTCTTAGTTGGTTTATATTAAAAGGAAAATGCAAAAATTGCGAATATAAAATTTCAGTTCGTTATCCTTTGGTAGAGGCAATGGGTGGTGTATCTGCACTTGTTTGTGTTCTCAAGTTGGGCTTTTCATTAAAAGCTGTTGTAGCTTTTTTTGTAATGTCAATACTTATTGCAATTTCCTTTGTTGATTGGGACACGATGGAAATTCCAAATGGCTTTTTGCTTTGGCTTATTCTTCCGTGTGTTGTATCTTTATTTATTTTTGAAGATGTATTGTGGTATCAAAGAATTATCGGATTTTTTGTTGTTAGCCTTCCAATGTTTTTGATAATAATTTTTGTTGATGGTGCATTTGGGGGAGCAGATATAAAACTTATGTCTGTTTGTGGTTTTTTGCTTGGTTGGCAAAACACACTGGTTGCAACTTTTTTAGGACTTCTTGGTGGAGGTATATATTGTGTATATCTTCTTGCAAGCAAAAAAGGTGGACTTAAAACACATTTTTCCTTTGGGCCATTCTTGTCAATTGGTATAATGATTGCTATGCTGTGGGGCGAGGAATTAGTCCAATTATATCTTGGGATGTTCTTGTTATAGCCATATATTTCAGAATGTCCAGTTACAATTAAAGTGGTAAGACACTGTGAAATGTATGGTTCGAAGCATACAGAAAATTGCAGGCAAAGGAGTGATTTTGTGCCGATTTATCAATATAACGCAGTTACTATAAGTGGTGAGAAAAAGCGTGGAACAATGGATGTTGACGATACTCAACGCTTGACAGAAAAATTGCGTGAAAAAAACCTTTATCTAGTTGATTACAAGGTAAATGTATCTATGAAGTCAAAAGGTAAAAAGCTTAAACCTATGGAGCTTTCTGATTTTTGTAGACAAATAGGCACAATGCTTTCGTCGGGCGTTGTTCTTATTAGAGCTGTTAAAATAATTATGGATCGAGATATGGATCCGAAGATAAAAGCAGTTTACACAAATCTTTATCAGTCTTTAAAGCAGGGTTTGTCTCTTTCTGAATCGATGGAAGACCAAGAAGGTGTATTTCCGTTAATGCTCATAAACATGTATAGAGCAGGAGAGGCGAGCGGTAATATAGATGTTACCTCAATGAAAATGGCAGAACATTATGAAAAAGAAGAAAGACTTAACAGTAAAATCAAAAGTGCGATGACTTATCCAATGATTTTAGGAGTAATTACAGTAGCTGTAATATTTCTTTTGTTCACGGTAGTTCTTCCAAAGTTTGGTTCAATGTTTACGGACGATATTCCCGCTACAACAAAGGCAATGTTTAAGATAAGTGATTTTATGCAGTCAAGTTGGTATATAGTTATTTTGGTTGTTGTTGGACTTATTTTTGGAATAAAGATTTTAAAAAGGCAAGAGCGTGTGAGAATTGCACTTGACAAGTTTAAGCTTAAAATTCCTAAGATTGGCAAGCTTCTAAAGATAATTTATACTGCACGTTTTGCACGAACACTCAGTTCTTTGTATGCTAGTGGTATCTCATTGGTAGAAGGTTTGTCAATAGCAAAAGGAACAATAGGAAATGATTACATTGCGTCTCAATTTGACGATCTTGTAAAAGAAGTAAGAAACGGAATGACAGTATCTGAGGCGATTTCTCAGCTTGAAGGATTTGATCCGAAACTTGCATCAACTATATTGATTGGTGAGGAAACAGGTAAATTGGATGAAATGCTTGATTCAACAGCTGCATCCTTTGATTATGAGTCAGAACAGGCAACAGGCCGTATGACAGCTCTTATTGAGCCAGTTATGCTTGTTGTTATGGCTGTAATTGTAGGTACAGTTATGATTTCTGTTATAATGCCTATATATGGTATGTATGATAATCTTGGTGGAGGGGTCACTTAATAAAATATAAGTTTAAATTATTTTATATTAATTAATATTAAAAAGTGGGAGGGACTTTGCTTAAATGATTACCTCAGTTTATATTTCAAACGAGAGAATACAGGTTCTCACAGGTACAGTAGTTGGGAAAAAACATATTGATGTAAAATCTTGCATGTTTATTTCAATTCCTGAAAAAGCTATTGTTAACGGAATTATTACAAACGAAATAGCTGTAAAGGAAGCACTAGAAAAACTTTGGGGAAAGTACGATATTTCTAAAAAAGATGTTTATCTTGTAATTGACAGCGGAACAATTCTTAATAAGAAAATTAAAGTTCCAGTTTTACCTAAAAAGACAATACAAGCTCTTGTTCAGGAAGAGTTTAAAGATGTTGAAGGATTCTCAAATTTTCTTTTTGATTACACAGTTTTAGAAGATGGTAGAAATTCTGAGCAACCCGAAATACTTTGCAATGCAGTTGGAAAAGAACTTGTCGCTAGTTATATAAGGATTTTTGAGGCTGTTGAAATTAAGCTTAAGTCAATAGATATTTCAACAAACTGTGAACTTAAAGCGTATCGTACTATTCCTGAAATTGCTGATAAAGATTGTATTGTAACTATTTTAGATAATAACAATATGACTTCAATTCTTCACATTAATGGAAGCTATAGTTTTTCTAGCCGTAGTAGACTTCTTGATGAAAGAGGTACAGAACAGTCAAAAATCGAGATTGCACGAAACATTTCATCTCTTATTCAATTTGCTCGTTCAGAAACCTCACGCAAAAATATTACTAATATATTTGTTTGCGGCATTACAGAAGCAGAGGAAACACTTTGCTTTGAACTTTCAAAAATAATTGGTGCAGATGTAACAACAATTCCGGCTTCTTCGGAGATAACATATCAGGGCGATTCGCAAAAAGCTCAGTTCCTATTGTCTGATTATCTCTATTCTGTCGGCAATTTAATAAGACTGTGAGGTGCTTAATTAGTGAATATATCTCCTGAAAATAAAAAAGAAGATAATAAAGTTGAAACTAAGAAAAAGTTTGATTTTAAGAACCATAAAGAAAAAGAACCCAAGAAAAAATATCTTGAATCAAAGGATATGAACTTCTTTGAGAGATATGAAACAGTTGTTGAAGGAAAAGAACAAAAGATTAATCCTATGTTCTTTATTGTGCCTGCTGCAGGAGTTTTAGGCGTACTGATATTAAGCTTTCTCTTTTTAAATGTTATGTCAGTTATAAAAGCTCGTAGCAATAAAAAAGTACAGGAATATATAAATGATTCCAATAATGTAGCATCTTATAATCAGTCCATTCAACTTTCAAGTGAGATTGCTAAGAGGATTTCATCCAAAGATGCAATTGACGAAATTTTAGAGACAATGAAAAACTATCCGTCAATTGATGAGACTTTTATTAATGCTTTATATTCAGCTTTACCTGAAGGTGTTACAATTGAAATGATAACCTATAATAGTTCACAGGGATATTTTTCAATGGCTTGCAGTTCAACTGATGTAAATGCAATTCCACTGTTTGTAAATAATTTAGATAGCACAGGAGAATTTGCCTTTGTTAGCTATACTGGATATAACGGCGGCACTGGTGGTTATGCATTTACAGTAGATTGTATATGCAACGGAAAGTAATCACTTTATAAAGAAAGGGATGAGTTACTTTGATAAAAGATCTTACAGAAAAAGATAAAAAGGTGCTATATATAGTTTTATTAGCAGTTGTAGTTCTTATTGGCGTAAAGTTTATAATCTTTCCAGCTAGAGATAGTTATAAGGAAGTAAAAGCAACTAACAAAACTCTTGTTGAACAACAAGATAATATGAAATCAGAAATTGCAAAAATAGATGCTTATAAAAAGGATCTAGATACAGCAAATAGTAATTATAAAAAGTCTACTGAAAAAGTTTTTGGCAATCTTAAACTGTCTGGTATAGATGAAGCAATAACAAAGACTATAATGGAAATGGGTCTTTCGCCAGTAGCACTTAATATAACGGAAATAAATAAGGTGAGGATACAAGCTTATACTCTTCCTGAAGTTAGTTCGCAATTAGTTGATTCACAGCAGAATACCACTCAAGAAGTTACTGCTGGTGTTGTTGCAGACACACAGGCCCTTATTACAGCGGCTAATGTACAAATTACAGCATCTGGAAATGAAGAAAATGTTCGTGCCTTAGCTATGGCTATGTCAGATTCAGAAGGAATACATATTCAAGCATTAGATATAATGATGTCAGGTGAAAGCTCTACTTTAAAAGCTACTATTTCAATGATTCTTAGTGACGATATAGGATAATTAGCTTGTTATGTTCGTGTTTATGTAGTGGGCAGATAAATTTATATTTTTGCCCACTACTTAAAAGGAGGGGGACTATGAATAGATTAAAGAATAAAGATGGTTCTGCGATTTTGTGGACTGTCCTCTTAACCGTAATCATTACAATATTACTTGGTTCATTGCTTACATTATCCTATGGATATCATAACAGCACAATAGCTACTGTAAAAAAGCAGCAGGCTTATTTTACTGCACGTTCAGCAACCGATATGGTAATTGCTGATTTAGGAACATATGGTATAGAATCAAACTTTATGCCTAGTAGGAATGGCATAACATTAAAAATTGATAGTTTTGGCTTTACCTCAGATATGGGAACAGCTAGAGCGGAAATCAAAAAAGTTTCGGACGATACGGTAGAGGTTAAAGTAATATCAACCTATGCCGATTCAGAATATACGATGACTGCAACTCTTAAAAATCAGTCGCTGTTTTTTGGTGGAATTGCAGTTAAAAATCTCGAAGTTCCTGTTTCATCAACTTTTACTTTAACGGAAAATACAGACCTTTATATTGATAATGCATCTGGATTTACAGGCAGAATTAATATTGGAGGAAACCTTATTTGTAGGGGCGATATAAACCTCTTATCTGGAAGTTGTGTTTCGGGAACAACCTTTGAAAAAAGCACAATTTACGACAATAATCTTGCTACAACTTATCCTAAAAAACAAATTTGGACTTCCGAAAAATACATAATTTCTAATTATAATATTTCAGTTAATTATCCACAGTTAGTTCAGACTACAAGAATGCTTGTAAGTTCAATACTTCAAGGCAATTATGACCTTGAAACTTGCAACAATGTTTATGGAAATGCATTTAATTCTAGTCTTGTAGATACTTTTGATATGACAAAGTATACACTTACAAATTCTTCTAGATATGTTAAAATAACGAATTATGATTATGTAACAGGAAGATATTATGCAGAACAAGGTATAGCAGATAGGGCACATACATCTGTCAATGATTGGTGGGTTTGGCCTTTTAAGGGATGGAAAGTATCAGACGGAGTATATGCATATGACAGTTTGTCTATAGCTACTTATAATAATTTTGCAGCTGTACCTGGTTGGTATGAATATGTTTCTTTTGGAAAAGTTGGAGGTGTCAGTAGATATTTACGAAATGACACTTATGATATAAATCAATTCAGTTTTTCTAGCAGTGGTTGGTTTGATGTTAAAGATGATGTTACTTCAGTTGCCTATATATTAGTTGATGAGAATTGCAAGGTTCGAGTAAAATATGGACTAGCTCAAGATTATAGCGGATTTTTTGGCTCGATTCAGGATGCTATGGATGCTCTTAATAATAAAAAGATTTCATATTTATATGTTTATCTTGATGATGGAGCAATTCTTGAACTAGGAAACACCGCAGGTTCATCAGCTGAAGAAATTAAAAGACTTAATTTTTATATGACTATTTATGGAACAGAAAATTCAACAGTTGTTCTTCATAACAATGTAACTGTTCATGGCTCTATAAATGTTGGAACATTAACAATTAAATCAGGTGCTAATGTAAATGTTAATTACATGACATCAAATGGAGGACAAGTTGCAAAACAAAAAGTTGATGAATTATGGACATTATCCAATTATTCAGATTAAAAAAAAGGGGATATAATTTATGCTTAATAAGCTTAAACTAAAGCTTTGTGACAAACATGGCATGACGCTTGTTGAAACTATTATTGGTTTTACGTTGCTTGCAATTGCATCCATTATGCTTTTAACTGGATTTATGACATCAGCTGCACTGATAAAGGAAGCAAATGATTATAAGATTAGCAGTGAGCGTGTAGCAACGGTAATTGACGTTGAAGACACAGCAATGGATAAGTCAGAAGATACTATTATTACTGCTGGAGGAGCTCAAGTGCAAGGCCAGTACTACTCTTATAAAGACGAAGATACAAATTTAAAGTATAAAGTTTTTGTTCCAAGTGCGATTCAATAAAACACGAAATCATATAGAAAGGGTGAAAAACAATGGGAAATCTAGTTAAAAATAAAAAAGGTTTTACACTCGTTGAAATGGTTATTACAACGCTCATATTGAGTATTCTTATGGGAATTACTATGGGTATGATTTCGTCAAGCGGTAAGATGTTTTATTCTACCGCTGAGCTTGCACTGGATAAAATGGTTGGAGATGCAGTATTTGAATCTCTTGAATCAATGACAAAATATGCAACTCATATTGAAATTGCAGATTCAAAAGATCTGTGTGCCAGAAGTTATAATCAAGGTTTTTATATTGATGAAACAGACGATGAAACTAATTCTGGTGAATTAATGTATGATGCAAAAACTGCAGATGCAACTAGATATTTGAGTCAGCCATATTCTGATAGCTTTTATCAGAATAGAACAGTAAAATATATTTTTGAACCCTATAAGTATTCTGATGATACTACAAGTGATAGACATGTGAAAATCACTGTAATAGTTTGCAGAGATGGTCAACAAATGTATAAACGCAGTAATACTGTTAAGGCTGTTAATTTAGGCTTAATTGGTGAAGGTGAGTCCTCTAACTTAATTGTTAGTAACTACACTGTAACAGAAAATCAGTACATTAACTTTAGCTGTGATGAACAACTAGTTTTGTCTGAAGTAGATGGATATAATGTATCTAGCAACTCATCTAGAACAATGTCTGATTATAATGTTATTAATTCCGTTTTAGCGGCAAGCTTAAATGAGGCATATGTTACATATCCTGATAATGAACCTGCAAGAACAGCAGCAATGAATATGGCGGCTGATACAGCAAGAGAAGAAATAAAAGAATTATTTGGTGGATATGTACCTACTTCTACTAACTATGGATCAAGTAGTCCGCTTAGATTTTTTAATGGCGTAAAGGCAACAAGAGAAGAGATCTTTTATGGAACTCTTATGAAATATTATGCTGTGGATGGAAAGGTTACTGATGAAAGTTTCCAGGATTTTGATGAACCTGAAAACTTCTTTGTAAACAGTACATTTTCTGCATATGGTGGAAATATGGTGCAACTTGTTCTTTATTCAATGAATAGTGACTTTGGTTTTGATGACAGTAAAAAAGTTTACGCTCCTTCACAAATTCTAGATTATAATGTGTATTCTGTAAGATGGAATGACTGGTTTAAAACAACTACGACAACAAGAATGTTGTGGTGGACGAGGTCTACTACTTCAACAATAGATTTAACATTAGCATCTAATAGTTTGGGTAAGTCATCTAGTGGACAGAAATCATTTAATAACGCATATATAATTTTTCACCCATTTAGAAATACATGGTACTATCAGCCTAATACTTCTACGGCTCTTAGTTCTTGGTGGAATAATGCTTGGGGTGTAGATGATAAACCAACTATATATAATATTGGTTCAAAATCTTCAACTGCTATTATGACGGATATTGATTCTAATTCAATAGGCACATATGAAGAGGAAAAAGTTATAGGGGTTGGATTCTTGAAATTTACAATTAAAAAAGTAAATCAGACATCTGGTACTTTGTGGAACGCATTGCCAGCAAGAGAAATAGATTCTAGCGGTCATTAATATTAAAAAGGGTAACTATTAAAGTTGCCCTTTTTCTTGCAATATATTAATATACAATTTAAACTATATTGACCATTTGGTAATAATGATGTAAACTAAAACTAAACAAGATATTTATGACTTTTTATATATTATTTCTTCGTGGTGGAGGGCAAAAGATGAGGAACATGCCAATAGGCGAGATGCTAAAAGAATATGGTTATATTACAGAAGACCAAATTAAGCAGGCTCTCGTAATTCAAAAACAGGATAGGAGCAAAAAGCTCGGTCAAATTCTAGTAGAGCTTGGCTATATATCAGAAAAAGAAGTTCTTGATGCTTTAGGCAAAAGGATGGGACTTCAAATTATACGACTTGATACATTTAAAATTGATGTTAAAGCCGTTGCGAAGATACCAAAACAACTTGCAGCAAAATATAATATGATTGCTATTGCAGAGCAAACTGGAAAGCTTACCGTTGCAATGAGTGACCCTCTTAATTTTTATGCAGTAGAGGATGTTCGTCAGGTTACAGGAATGACTCTTGAAGTATACCTTGCTGAGAGTGCTGATATTGTAAAGGCAATTAACTTGTATTATTCAGAGGTTGGTGCAAAGGTAGCAGCTGAAAAAGCTAATATTTGTGGTGTGCCAATAGCACCATCTGTTGAAGATCTTAAAGATGTAGAAAGTGGCGACGATGTTCCAATCGTAAAGTTCCTTAACAGTTTAATTGTTCATGGTTATAGCACACATACCAGTGATATTCATATTGAACCATTTGAATCAAAAACAACGGTTCGTATGCGTACAGATGGAATGCTTGTTGATTATCTTACTCTTTCTAACACAATTCACAAGCAACTTGTAGCAAGAATAAAAATAATGTCAGCTTTGGATATTGCTGAAAGGCGTGTCCCACAGGATGGGCATTTTAGAAACTTCATTGAGGGATATGACATAAATGTTCGTGTATCTATTTTGCCAACAATATATGGTGAAAAGGTAGTTCTTCGTTATCTTTCAACCAATACTAAGGTTGACAATAGCGGTCGTTTTGGCATGAATGATGAAAACTATGAAAAAATGATGAAAATGATTAGAAATCCAAATGGAATTATATATATTACAGGTCCAACGGGTTCTGGTAAAACCACAACACTGTATATGGTACTTGAGTATCTTGCTCAAAAGCCTGTTAATATTTCTACGATTGAGGATCCAGTTGAAAGAGGCTTGCAAAAAATAAACCAAACACAAGTTAATGTTCTTGCAGGTCTTACCTTTGAAGCGGGTCTTCGTTCCCTTTTGCGTCAGGATCCAGACATAATAATGGTTGGTGAAACACGAGATGGCGAAACGGCACAGATTTCTGTTCGTGCTGCTATTACAGGTCATTTAGTTTGTTCAACATTGCATACAAATGATGCAATATCATCGATTGTTAGAATTGAGGATATGGGAGTTGCACCTTATCTTGTTGCAAACTCAGTTGTTGGAATTGTTGCTCAACGTCTTGTAAGGAAGGTTTGCCCAAATTGCGCTTATGAGTATGATCCAGACCCAGCAGAGCGTGAAGCAATAGGTGATAAAATTCCAAAGGTTGTTAAGGGCAAAGGTTGTCATATGTGTAACAATACAGGTTATAAGGGTAGAATTTCAGTTCATGAAATGGTTCTTATTGATAAACCTATGAAACGAATGATAACAAACCAAGTACCAATAGATGATATATATGATTATGCTATTAAAGAGCAGGGCATGAAGACGCTTAAGCAAAGTGCACTGGACCTTGTTGAGCAGGGAATAACAACGGTTGAAGAAATGCTTAAAATATGCCAAACAGCAGACTAATAAAAATGATATATTAAAATATAAATAAGATTAGACACTGTCTTTTTGCAATGTCTAATCTTATTTTATATAGTGAGTTTATTTATAAGATAAGGCTTTTTATTAATATAATATCTATTTGTTTTCACCATTACAAAACTATCTCATAAAATAATAGTGAAGTTGTAGAAGATTTCAATATTATTATGGGAGGAAATGCTATGGCGGATATAAGAGGTTGCGGGTGCAACCAACCAATCAAAGAAGCCGTATGTATCGATACAAAGAGGATATATGATTCCTGCGCAGACAAAGATTGTATTTCGGGCATACAAGTTTGCTTCACTGATTGTGAACAAGCAAAAGTAAACTGTGCAAATTCAATTAGATGCAGAGGCTGTGATGTAACAAATTGTTTTATAGATGTTGAAGAGGTGCCTTTCAATAGAGGTTTTTATTCGGTAGATATAACATTTTTTATTAAGGTTAGATTAGATGCATATACTTGTTCTATCACACCTTCTGTTCCTGTTGAGGGACTTGTTATTTTTACTAAAAAGGCAATTTTGTATGGTAGTGATGGAAGAGTAAAAACATTTTCATCAGAGTTCTCGCCAGATGAATTTGATGAACAACTTATACCTACAACGACAAATCCAATAGCGAAAGTACAGTGTGTAGATCCAATATGTCTTGATGCTAAACTTTGTCGCCCGTGTGATTGCTGTGAATTACCAGCTCAAAGTATTTCAAACATACCAGGGTGCGTATGTCGTCAGTTCGCTGGCTCATTCACACACAGTCAATGTGAAAAATCAGTAAGGGTTACACTGGGTCTGTTTTCAATCGTACAGCTTGAAAGGGATGTTCAGATTATGATACCATCCTATGACTTCTGCGTACCAACAAAAGAATGCAACAATGATAAGGACGATCCATGTAGTTCATTTAAAAAGATTAAATTCCCACTTGATGAATTTTTCCCACCAGAGCCAGGAGAATTTAATGATGATGGTCCAGACATTATAGGCTGCTGCGGTTGTGGAGGATAAGTTAAAATTTGCAAGTGAAAATGAAATAACGAATAAAGAAAGCCAACTTGCTATTGCAAGTTGGTTTTCTTTATTGCTAAATTAGTTGACAATATATTTTATATTAAAATTGGCAAAAACAAAATAAGAACATACTATTTTGAAAATAGTATGTTCTTAAAATAGTAGCTAGTTTATGGATTAATACATTCCACCTTGTGCAGCTGCCATTGCGGCTGCGGATGCAGCATCACCTGCTGGGTCTGGCTTATCGGTTACAAGAGATTCTGTGGTAAGAACCATAGCAGCAACAGAAGAAGCGTTTTGAAGAGCAGAACGAGTAACCTTTGTTGGGTCAATAATGCCTGCTGTATACATATCTGTATATTCTTCTGTAGCAAAGTTAAATCCATAGCCAATATTATCAGATTTAATGATTTGGTCAACAATTACAGAACCTTCAAGCCCTGCATTTGTAGCTATTTGGCGAAGTGGCTCCTCAAGAGACTTAAGAACTATTGCTATACCTGTTTTAAGGTCAGCGTCATCAGTTGATTCCATAACAGCTTTAACAGCTGGGATAGAGTTGAGAAGTGCAACACCACCACCTGCAACTGTTCCTTCTTCAACGGCAGCCTTTGTAGCAGCTAAAGCATCTTCGATACGAAGCTTCTTTTCCTTCATCTCGGTTTCTGTTGCAGCACCAACGCGTATAACAGCAACACCACCAGAAAGCTTTGCAAGACGCTCTTGAAGCTTTTCACGGTCAAATTCAGAAGTGCAGTTGTCAATTTGTGATTTAATTTGAGTGATGCGAGCTGCAATATCAGCAGATTCACCAGCACCGTTAACTATGATTGTGTTTTCCTTAGAAATCTTAACCTGACTAGCACGGCCAAGCTGAGGAATGTCAGTATCTTTAAGCTCAAGTCCAAGGTCAGCAGTGATTACTTCACCACCTGTAAGAACAGCGATATCCTGAAGCATTTCCTTGCGTCTGTCACCAAAGCCTGGAGCCTTAACAGCAACACAAGTGAATGTTCCACGAAGCTTATTAACAAGAAGAGTAGCGAGAGCCTCACCCTCAATATCCTCTGCTATGATAACGAGTTTTTGACCTGACTGAAGTATTTTTTCAAGAACAGGAAGAATCTCCTGAATGTTTGAAATTTTCTTGTCTGTTATAAGAATGTAAGCG
Organism: Clostridia bacterium; assembly: GCA_009930155.1. Next base: position 43,452 of record RZYX01000001.1, read on the forward strand.
TCATCAATAATCGCTTCCATTTTTTCTGAATCAGTAGCCATGTAAGGGGAGATGTAACCACGGTCAAACTGCATTCCTTCAACAACTTCACAGTCAGTTTCGGCAGTTTTTGACTCCTCAACAGTGATAACACCGTCAGCGGAAACTTTATCCATAGCATTTGCAATAAGCTTGCCAACATAAGAATCATCAGCAGAAACAGTAGCAACTCTTGCAATATCTTCAGAACTTGTTACAGGCTTTGAATTTTTTTTGATAGATTCGATAGCAGCGTCAACAGCAAGCTGAATACCTTTTCTAACTACCATTGGGTTTGCACCCGCTGCAACATTCTTCATGCCCTCACGTACAAGAGCCTGTGCAAGGAGAGTAGCTGTTGTTGTGCCATCTCCAGCAATATCATTTGTCTTTGTTGCAACTTCTTTAACAAGCTGTGCTCCCATATTTTCAAAAGCGTCTTCAAGCTCAATTTCCTTTGCAATAGTTACACCATCATTTGTGATAAGTGGTGAACCATATTTTTTATCAAGAACAACATTGCGACCCTTTGGTCCAAGTGTAATTTTTACAGTGTTGCTAAGCTTATCGATACCGTTTTGTAATGCTTTTCTTGCGTCTTCGCCATAGATGATTTGCTTTGACATAAAAAACTCCTCCAATTTATTATATAATAATGTTTAATATTACTCAACAACTGCGAGAATATCACCTTGTTTTACAATGGTAAATTCATCATTATCAAGTTTAACTTCAGTTCCAGAATACTTTCCAATAATTACCTTGTCACCGACATTAACATACATTGTTACTTCTTTGCCGTCAACAATTCCACCAGGTCCAACAGCAACGATTTCTGCGATTTCTGGCTTTTCTTGTGCAGATGCAGCAAGAATTATACCACTTTTGGTTGACTCTTCAGCCTCAACTGATTTTACAACAACACGGTCTGCAAGTGGTTTGATTGTCATATAAATTCCTCCTAAAAAGTATAATATTAGAATGTTAGCACTCTACTGTCTTGAGTGCTAAAACTATTGTAGACATTTATACACTAAAAATCAAGTATTTTTCCTAAAGTTTACAATTATGTAATATTTATTGCAAACATATATTTAAGCAAGTATAATGTTATGACTTAGTATGAAACGAGGTACTTATAAAATGAAAGAAAAGAGCACGGTTATATTAGAGAGATTCCGTAGTTTTTTAATGTCAGAATATTTTATGGCAATTTCTTTTGTTATCGCTGCAATAATAGTATTGACTAGGCAGGAGATATATGGTGCAATTGGATTTATCTTAATTATTGCTGCACTACTTATAATTTGTGATGATGTTATAGTGACTACTTTACCATTTTTGTTATTGTCATGTTTCGCATCTAAATGTAAGGGATCATTTGATATCTTTATAGGTTTTTGGTGGGTTGCAATAATAATAATATTTTCAGTTGTTTTTCATTTCGTATTTTATAGAAAGCAAAAAGATTATTCAATGGGCAAAAGCTTTTGGGCAATATTCGTTGTTTCAATTGCCGTAACATTGGGCGGTGCTGGAATAATTACGGCTAAGGAATACTTTGCAGGTGTTTCATTGTATAATATTGCTGGTCTTGGGTTTGGAATGCTTTTGGCATATTTTTTAATGAACGCATCTTTTAAACCAAGTGACAAATATATGTTTAGTGACCGTTTTTCAAAGATAATGGTAGCAACAGCGGTATTTTGTTGTTTTATGATAGTTCATCATTATATAATGTATATAGATAGTTTTTTTGCAAACCCTAGAATATTGCAATTTCAGTGGAGAAATAACATTTCTACAATGCTGATGCTTGCAATGCCGTTTGTATTTTATATGGCAGCTAAGAAAACTCGATATTTACTTTTTGGCATATTTATATATGGATGTTTGTTACTTACGGGTTCAAGAGGTGGGATGCTTTTTGGCGGTATTGAATTTGGAATTTGCGTTATAACTTTGCTTATTGTAGATAAAAAGAAAAGAAAATTAAACATTACAATATTTGCAGTAATTATTTTAATTGCATTAATATCAATGCCAGACCTTAAAGGTTTGCTTTCAAAAACACTGGAGCGATTTGTATCATTTAAAGAAAACAAGATAAGACTTGGGTTATATACTAGAGCAGTAGAAGATTTTAAATCAAATCCCATTACAGGTAGAGGAATTGGATATATGGGTAATAGAGATATACATAAATCTGTTGAGTTTGCTCTTTGCTGGTATCATTCAACTCCATTCCAGATAATTGGAAGCTTTGGAGTTATCGGTATTGTAGCGTACTTATTTCAATACATAACCCGAATAAAAATCTTTATTCAAAATAGAAAGAACTTTTTTAATATTACTATATTTATTTCATATATAGGTGTCGAACTTATGTCGCTTGTAAATCCAGGAGTTTTCTCGGCAATTCCATATTTACTTATCGTTACCATGTTTTTTGTTATTATCGACAAATGCAATGTCCAAGGGGATGTGGATGAATATATAGAACTTCGGGCAGGCAATACATTAAAAGAAAAAGAGCTACAAAAGATAAATTCAGAAGAAAATTAAAATATAAAAACAATAAATGGAGTGTCCGAAAGGATACTCCATTTTTATAATATACAAGTATAAAAAGTTTCATAGAATATAATAATAGCTTATATATTATTCTAAAATGTTTTCAAAAAATTGCTCGCTGGATTTGCCGTTTGGTCTGTTAAATCGTCCAAGGCTCATAAGGTCAGTGGAGCTATTAATAATATTAATGCGTTTTCTACAAGTCATTGCAGCATTGAACCCCATCTCTTTCAAAATCTTTTTTGAAAGTCCAGAGTTATATCCAAAGGGATAGACAAATGTATTTGGTTTAAATCCTGTTTTTTCAAATAATAGTTCCTGCATTTTTCCCGCATCTTGTTTAAGGGCAATTTGATACAGTTCTTCACTTTCACCACATTTTTTTCTAGTTCCAATTCTATCGCCTGTCTGGTTATGCATATTATATGAATGGTTTTGAATTTCAATATTTTTACTTTTGCTTAATTCTTCAATCTCGTTCCAATTCATATATAAGTCATCAACTGCATTGTTTTGCATTTCAGTGGAATGGTCAGTATACGCACCAACAAAGGAAACAACAGCACACATATTATATTGCTTAAGAAGGGGATAGGCAAATGTGTACATACTTTTAAAGCCGTCGTCAAAACATATCATAACGGGCTTTTGGGGTAGTTCATCTCCCTTTAGGCAATGGTTTATTAGCTGTGTCATATTAATTGTTGTATATCCTTTTTCTTTTATGTATTTAAGGTCGTTGTTAAGTTGCTCTGGTGTAATGGCATAGTCATTTAGTTGCTCGCTATTTGTTGTAATATTATGATAAATAATTATTGGCAGTTTTATGCCTCTTTCCTTTTTAAGTGTTATCGTTGGAGCAATCGAAATTAAAGAAACAAAAATGAGTAGGACACAAAGACCTGCAAAAATTTTGTGCCCAGTAAGTTTGAACACCAAAATATATCACCCCTCTATCATTATAAATATAGATAATATACTTGGATTATATACGAGTGTTTTGTAAATTTAAAAAATATTTATGTTGTTAGGAGAAGAAGATGGAAGACATAGTAAACATAATAACATCTATAAATGGTGCGATAAATAGCCTTGTATGGGGCATACCTATGATTGCTCTAATTATATGTACAGGCGTTTATATGACTGTTCGCACACAATTTTTTCAGCTAAGGCGTGCAAAAGAAATTGGTAAAGAGACTTTATTTGCAATATTTACAAAAAAATCAGTAACCAAAACAAAAGATAAAAAAGCAATAACACAGTTTCAGTCACTCACAACAGCACTTGCATCAACAATTGGAACAGGTAATATAGCAGGTGTTGCGACCGCAATTGCAATTGGTGGTCCTGGTGCAGTTTTTTGGATGTGGATTTCTGCTTTTTTTGGAATGATGACAATATATTCAGAAAATGTACTGGGAATATATTTTAGAAAAAGGAACAAAGACGGGGAATGGTCTGGAGGTTCGATGTATTACATTGAAGAAGGACTAAAGGATAAAAAAGTATTAGGAAAACTTGCAAAACCACTATCAATAACATTTGCATTGTTTTGTGTTTTTGCATCCTTTGGAATAGGAAATATGACGCAGGTCAACTCCATTTCAAGTGCAATGGAATCCACCTTTAATATTCCAACATTAACAACGGGTATAATACTTGCGGTTATTACTGCACTTGTTATTTTTGGTGGAATCAAGAGAATAGGCAAGGTGACTGAAAAATTAGTTCCTTTTATGGCACTGATTTATATTGCAGGGACACTTATAATATTTTTTATGAACTTTAAGCAAATACCATATGTGTTTTATAGTATATTTTCAAATGCATTCAGTTTTTTGTCAATTGCAGGTGGTGTAGGTGGATACGCTATAAATCGTGCAGTATCAATGGGCTTTAAGCGTGGTATATTTTCAAACGAAGCAGGTCTTGGCTCATCTGTCATGGTGCATTGTGCCTCAGATGTTAAAGAACCTGTTGTGCAGGGGATGTGGGGGATATTTGAGGTCTTTATTGATACAATCGTAGTCTGTACCCTTACAGCTTTTGTTTTGCTTTCAAGCACCTGTGATGCAGTGACAATGGAAGAGGCACTTTCAAATGTTTCAACATCAACACAGTATTTTAGAATATATGGCGACAATAATTATTTAGGTACAATTAATCTTATTGACAGTGTTGCTAATGAATCAATAGTTTTGGCGGATAAAAGCACATCACAAAAGGATATGGGTGTTCCTATTAAAATAAGAACAGAAAACGGTCAGGAATTGATTGCGAATACAATTAGAAGTGATAAAAAATCAGAAAATGATTATATATATACGAATATAATGTCTGTTAAAGGTATACCAAAAACGGATGCGAATGGCAAAGTTCAAAAGGATGAGAATGGAAAGCCTGTTTTAAAATCTGTAAATATTACACCTGTCAGTGGAGTTCCACTTGTTGGTTACGCACTTTCTCAGCATTTTGGACATTTTGCAGACAAAATGTTGGCTTTCGCTATTTTGCTTTTTGCATTTTCAACGGTGCTTGGTTGGTCTTTTTATGGAACAAAATCAATGGAATATATCTTTGGAACAAATTCAACCATTATATATAAAGTGTTGTTTATATCAGTAATTATAATTGGTGCTACAATGAACCTTCAGCTGGTTTGGGATATTTCAGACACTTTAAATGCACTTATGGCCATACCAAATCTTATAGGCGTTTTGTCGTTATCTGGGCTTGTAATTAAAATCACAAAGAACTATACAGCAAGGAAACTAGTCAAAAAGCCAACATATGAAACACCAATGTATTCAGCATACCCAGAAATTCAAAAAGAACAGGAGAAAAATAGCTTTTAAAATAAAAACCATTGGCAAACAGCGATTAATAAGCTGTTTGCCAATGGTTTTAATCTATATGTAATTTTATTATGCTAGTTTATATTGAATTTTCTGATAAAGATGTTTCAAAAAATACTTGTGAGTTTTCTTTTGCAGTTACTTTGATTTCATTATCGCAAAAGTCAAGTTCAAGAGTGTATGTGCTTGCAACGGATGCTAAAGCAGTTGTAAAATCATCACGATCTACAACATTATTAATAATATCGTTAATGTTTGCAGATGTGTTTAAGTTGCCACTTTTTATAGCACCGCCAACTTCATCAGGGTAGCCTTTTTGTACTTTGGATTCAATGATTTTTTTGTTATCAATATCAATCGTTAGAGTAACTTTTGTAGCATCGCCATTATTCTCTCCATAATAAATGAAATATGCAGTGCCACTTTTAAAATTGCCGTCAGGAGCAGATACTAAAACATTATTAAGTGTAATATCGGCACTAACTTTTTGGGCTAGTATATCTGTTTGAATTTTAATAGAATCTATGGATTCAAAATCCTTTTCAAGTTCTATACTTGTTGATTGTGATTTTTCACTTTTGGTATGTGAATCACTATAACTGTTACACCCTACAAGGGAGATTCCGATAAGGCCTGCTAAAGCAATTGAAATAAGTTTTTTCATAAATAAGATACATCCTTCACTTAATTTGTTTGAATTGTATCACAATGAACACAGATAATATAAGGTGTTATTTCTTAACAATTTTTTAATAAATTAAGAACGATTTTTTATGCTATGGAATATTAAGCAGCAGTGACAGAAACGGAAAAATCACAATTATTTTAAAAAAATCCACTCTCTTAATATGCTATGCATAAAAAGAGAGAGTTAATTTGTCTTTTAAAATGAAAAATCAATAACACCACGAGAATTTGTAACCTTTGCAACATAATTTGCAACTTTTTGATGTTCAGGATGTACTTTATAGGTTTGTAAGTCGTCTAAGTTTTCAAACTCAGTAATTAGTGCAAGGTCGTATGACATTTCGGTGTGAGAAATATCATTGCCAAGCTGAATATACTTGATTTCAGGAATAATTGGCTCTAATGCAAGTAAACCATTTTTAACAATATTCATATTTTCGTCTTTTGTCTTGCCTTCTGCAGTGTCATTAAAATTCCACATAACTATGTGTTTAATCATAAAAACAACTCCTAAAATAAATATTTTGACATATTAAATGAACAAAAGCAGATTTTGTATTTCAAAAATCTTACTTTTTGTCTTACATTATTGTATCACCGTTTGAGTGTATTGCCAACACTTTAAGAAACATTTAATTATAGGCTTTTACGCAAATAATTGTTTTGACTTGCATGTTGACTTGTATGTTTTTGTTTTTTATTGTTTTCTATGTATTCTCTTGTATTTAAAGAAAAATAAAAGCCTTGTAAAAAACGTAATAAATACGTAACAACTGTTGATCGCTTTTTGCTATTTACGCCTATTTCGTCACAAAATAGAACCGCATCAAACAACCAATAAATGGCTATCTGATGCGGCTCTTACGTATTTCTATATGGTCCGAGTGGCGAGACTTGAACTCACGGCCTCTTGACCCCCAGTCAAGCGCGCTACCAACTGCGCTACACCCGGATGTGTACAATATTAAGTTTAAAATTCTAAAATGCGTAAATAATTATAGCATATAAATATAATAAAATCAATATAAGGAACAGAATCAATATTATCTTATAATATTTTTAATTAATCATTATTTTAAAATATATTGTTGAAAATAGTTTGAAAAGTATGTAAAAAGCTATTGACACTTTACATATCATTTGCTATAATAAACAACGTCGCGCGAGAGTGGCGGAATCGGCAGACGCGCACGTTTGAGGGGCGTGTGGTAATCCCATACGGGTTCAAGTCCCGTCTCTCGCACCATACTCAAACGGCTGGTTTTTTAACCTGCCGTTTGTTTTTTTAATAAAATCAAGTCAGTGATTTTGTATAACGTTATTCGTACTAATAAGAGGTGCGTAAATGCTTAAAAAGTATTTTCTTTATCTTGTTCGTTGGCAACTTAGCACGCCAATCCTTGCAGTTGTTTTAGTGTGGCTTTCTGACATAAGTACATTGTGGGCTACAGTTATAGCTAATCTTATTGGAGGACTTATCTTCTTTTGGGTTGATAAGTTTATATTCAAAAAGGCATATACAAAGAGTCCTCTGTGGGAAATAAAAGATTATGTTAAGTGCGAAGATTGTGGTGATGTAGGTAGAGGTTATCGAATTGTTGAATGGCTTGATTATAACCGTTCAGAAGATAAATCTCCAGAATATAGATGCGAGCACTGCAAAGATAAGAAGATGGAAGAAGTAAGTAGCAAGCTTAAAAAGAAACAATAATATAAGTTTTATAGTTCTTTTTAAGTTCAATATATTTGCGGGTATGGCGGAACTGGCAGACGCGTATGATTCAGGTTCATATGTCTGTAAAGACATGCAGGTTCGATTCCTGTTACCCGCACCATAAGAACTGGTAGAAAAAGATGTCATCGGCAGAAATGCCGATGACATAGCCATTTGCAAGCCTTTTTTCTCAGGAAAAGGGCGTTTTTTTATAAGTCATTTTCGTGGATGTGAAACTAATGATTTTCGGCTGTCAGTGTATTTGAACTATCACGATTTCATATAAAATATGCAAAGAAAAACAAGTGCATAGCGGCAAGGTTAAAAGTATCGCCCTTTTTGGTAAGTACTACAAACCCAGTGTTTAAGCCACTTTGAGTGACCTTGTAAAAAAGGCTCCACTCATAAAATAGAATAAAATGTGAGCAAGGCTATGATTTCAATAACAAGAAATCATAGCCTTTTTTGCATTTTAGGAGAAAGGACGAAAAACAGATGGACGCACCATAAAAAACAGCCATTTTAGTACTAATCACAAGTAGCACCCTTTTTTAGTGAGTACATTTTTTGACAGCTTCAAAAAGTGGCTACTTCGCAACCGAACATTAAGGCCAAGTCTTTGGATAAAAACAAATGCTTGGTCTTTTTTTATTGTATTGCTTAATTATACAATGAGGGATTCCCAAAAGCTAAAAGCTAAAAGCATAGCAAATAAAAAGTATGTTGATTTTTCTTTTGGATTTTATTTTCGTTAAAACTTGCATTATTGTTTAAACATTATTATAGCAAACAATTAATAATTATTCAAAATCTCCCTCGCCTTGAGTCCCTATATAGTTACCATTTTTATCATATAACTTACCGGTATCTAAATCTTGTATAGTTATGCAACTATCATAAGGTCCGCCTGTAATACTTATATAATCCCAATGTTTTAAGCCTAATCTTTTAGCAACAGAAGCAGCAAGAGCTGCAGGGTCGCTTTTGTCTGGTTTAACACTAGGTGCTGATTTTGCTGCAGTTTTGCTTTCTGTATTTGATTGATTTGTCTTAGTTGATGACTTTGTTGTTGATGGTTTAGTTGTAGTTTCTGCTGCTTTCTTAGCTGCCTCTGCTTGAGCTGCGGCTTCTGCTGCGGCCTTTTCTGCTGTTTCAATTGAATTAATTCTATTTTGGTATCTTGTAATAAGGGTGTTGATCTTTGTTTCGTATCCCTTAATGGTTTCACTGTTGCTTCCAATATTTTTATCTGACTTTACTAATGTTAAAACGGTTTTGAGATTATTTATATTTGCATTTAAAATATCTTTTGAATTGCAATTATCAACGTCTTGAATTGTATTTTCAGAAATTGTTTTGTCATAACCATCAGTAAAATATTTCTTCATTGCTTTTAGATTATCATTGTAAGAACCTTTTACTTCTGTATATGTCTCTTCTTCTTCTATAAAGCTCTTTAAAATAGCAATCTTTTTATCTCTATTAGTTTCTTTATTAAATTTATCTATTGTAGAATCAATAGAATTTAAAGATGCCATAACAGCTTTTTGCCTAACATTCGCCTCATATTTTGTGTAGCCAAAAATGCTTCCAGCAATTACAACAACCGCAACAATTATTATTGATATTAATTTAGTTTTATTTTTCATAATTATTTCTCCTTTTCTTTATTGTATTATACCAATTTCTGTTCTTTTTGTCTAGAAATAAGGTTTAGCGAATTGTGTTGTGCATTTGCTCTGTATAAAAAAGGCATTACTCACAAATTAATAAACCGCAGAGTGAAAATACCAAGTCTTTGAATAAAAACAAAGGCTTTGAATAAAAATAAAGGCTTGGTATTTTTTGTAAGGTTTAAGCTTTAAAGAACTTTTTCATTTCTCCGGCTTTGCCACAGGTGAACTTTGCACTCTCAGGGCAAGATCCAAAGTCCATATCCACCATAAAGCAATCGAATTGGATAAAATCAGTCTCAAGGGAATCAGCACAAACGGATATGCCCTATACCAAGCAGCTCGAACCATTGCAACCGGAAAAACTCACATTGAGGTAACCGAGCTTGCAGATGATAGCTTGATTTCAGCATATGTATTCAAGGAGATTATCAATGCTTTTATGATTGCAAAATATGGTGACGAGATTATGACTGTGAGGCAGTAAAAAAGAGTCTGCCAAGACAGACTCTCAAAGTTACTTTGAATAGGTCATTAAATCACTGATATCACAGTCTAAAACAAAACAGATCCGAGTCATCACATCAACATCCATACGCTCTATGTTTCCGTTGTACCATTTATCAGCTACCTCAAAACGAACATCGGCAAGACGAGCTAAAGCACTGCGTGTTAACTTCTTTTCGTCCATGATTTCCTTAATATGAAAGGATATTTTACCGTAGTCCTTTATTTCAAAAATTGAATTTGCGTTACTCATATTTATCACCTCTATATAAATAGTCTATATAAATTTATTACACTTGACTATATACATATAAATAGATACTATGTATATAGTATTATTTGAAAGGAGCGATAATATGCAGATAAAAGAGCACTCACTCTGTTTCACTGGTCATCGAAGTGAAAAGCTACCAAACACGGAAGGCGAAATGAAAAAATTGAAATTAAAACTATGGGAGGAAATTGACAAAGCAATAGGAAATGGTATTGACACATTCTATTTCGGAGCTTGCTACGGCTTCGACTTGCTGTGTGCAGATATTGTGGTAAAGCAAAAACGAGTTATTAAAATGAACGATCCAAAAATCATCAAGCTAATTGCAGTAATCCCATTCGAGGAACAGGCATCACGATGGAAAGAATCAGATAGAGAAATCTATTACGATACTCTTCCCCACTGTGACGAGGTCATTACACTAAACACACACTACAAGCAAGGCTGCTATCACGAAAGAAATCGCTACATGGTAGACAGATGCAGTAAAATGATTTGCTACTATGACGGCTTAAGCGGTGGAACAGCATACACAGTGGGCTATGCAAAAACAAATGGTTTGGAAATCACAAATATATATGGAATCTAACGGTTAGAGTCACTCACTTGAGTGGCTCTTTTCTTATACCCAAAATCAAAAATGGAGGAATTATATGAACTTTAAAATTAAAACAGAACAAGGCAGCACCTATTTAGAGTTATGCGTGGTGAGGTAATTGATATTGACGATATTGGCACTCTGCATATGAAATGGCAAAACGGTAGTGGTCTTGGAGTGGTGGTCGGTGAGGATAGTTTCAAGGTCATAGGCAACCCTGCAGAACAGGAAATGGAAACATCCAAGATGGAGATGGGAGGTATGAGCCTGTGAGAGTGTTAAAAGCACAAGTCTATAGCCCCGAAAACGAAGCCTTTGCAGATATTAAGCTTCCCGCAAGCTATGAGGAATTAGTGGACTCGCTATAAATTGTAAACGGAAGTAATGAAAACTGTGCGGTAGATATTTGTTACTTCATTGGTGATTTTAATCCATTCGAGGGCAAGACCATACAGCCTTGCAGCTTACATGAGATTAACTATTTTGCAACCTTGTATGAATATTATCAAAGCTCTAAATGGACTCGTTAAATCTCAAGACCTTTTTAATGACAATATGCAGATGTCTATTACAGAAAAAGAAAACACCACTATACATTAAGGCCGATTGTTTTGCTACATTCCGTAGCATTGCAATCGGTTTTTTTGTTTTTATGAAAGTGAGGCGACCACTATTTGATTAAAAGTATTATCAGCTGGGTGGGTGGAAAATCAAAACTCATGTGGCTGATTAACTTACTTGCACCACCGAGGTACGAGCGTAGTGTAGATGTTTTTGGGGGCAGTGGAACGGTTACATTAAACCTCGACTGTCCAGGTGGTACACTAAAGGTTTATAACGATTTTAATGCAAACCTTGTAAATCTCATGCGCTGTGCCAGAGATAAGCCATTGGCACTTATGCAGGAAATTGGATTTCTCGCCCTAAATGCCCGCGATGACTTTGAGATGTATCGCAAGTTTATCGAAAAAGAGGAATTTAGTGATGATGACCTCAAAAGCGAATTGGAATTAACAGAGATTATATTTTCGCCTCCGAAAGCTATGGAAGCCCAAAATCTATTGCTCAAACACTCCGGCAAAAAGGACATCAAAAGAGCTGCCATCTACTATAAGCTACTGAGATATAGCTTTAATGCAAATGGAGAAACCTTTGGTGGAAAGAAATGTGATGTGCGTAGATTTTTTCTTGATATTTGGAAATTTAGCAAGGAGTTTGCTGAAATTACCGTTGAGAACAAAGACTTTGAAGCCCTTATCAAGCAGTATGACAGACCAAATGCCTTTATTTACTGCGACCCTCCTTATTTTGATGCAGAAGGCTTTTATGCTGTTTGCTTTCCAAAAGAGGATCATATTAGGCTACATGAGACCTTAGCAAAGGCTGAGGGTTATGTGATGGTCAGCTATAATAATTCATCCGAAATTGTAGAGCTATATAAGGATTTCTATATCTTCTACACCACAAGAGCTAACTCTATGTCCCGCAAGGAGGGTGAAATCTATGAAGAACTCATTATGACCAATTATGATCCCAGACCATTTTTACAGCAGAAAAACCATCAGATGAATCTCTTCTCCTTCCTAAGCTTTTGGACAGAGGGAGATTACAAACTCATTCATGAGCCTGCAAAGGCTTTGAAAACATACAAATAAGAGAGGTATTTTATTATGAAAAACACTAATCAGAACAACGGACTCTTGGTGGAAAATGAAATTATCGAAAAGGCAGAGCTTGGCGACAATGTCAAGCTTGTTGCTACAGACCACCTCATCGTTCTTACAAAAGCTAAAATGACAGCAATGGATTTAGTAGAAACCATTGATTCCATGTCCACCTTGTTGTATAGCCTTATTGATGGCTTGGCAGAATGCTGTGGCGAGTGCGATGGCTGTGACCACTGCGAGGACTTGGACTTTGAGCCTATTCACTTGCCGGATGAAGTGCTTAAAATTGCAGGTATTCCCATTGGAACAAAGCTTGCCGCCTTTGTAGAAGAAGATGAAGGTGCGGTTCATATTGAACCGGCTGAGTATGACTATGATATCTCCGATGTGCCTGTGCACTTGCTTGCTACTTTTTCAGACTATGGTATTTGCCTTGGAGAGCTTGATGCCCTTTTGATGGAAAACGAGGTGCTTTAATGGACAAGAAAAATGTCTACCCATACAGCTTGCTTGAAGCCAAGCGGAACGGCGAACTGGAGCAGTATCGAGAGTCATTTAAGGAGAATGTCCGCTGTGCAAATGACATTAAAGAAGCAATCACCAAAAACTTTGATGGTATGCATCTAAACCAAGATGTGGCAAAGCCTGTCATTGTCGAGTTTGGCTATGACCGAGTAAACTTCGTTCTTGCCAACACCTTGCAGGAATTAATTCACGATGGCAGATTTTCAAGGGATAACAAAGAATGGGCAAAGAACTTTTTCATTCCTGAAAACAAAGCAAATAATCGTAATTATGAATTCATGGTGACAAGCCATCTCGCCGTCCTTGATGGTTTTATAAACCAAGCAAGAAAAGAATACCAAAGCCTCAATCTGTGGGATCACACCCACTGAAACGATAAAAACCACCTCGACTACACAGGCAAGGTGATGGTGTTAAATCCCAAGTGCCTTAAAGACGAGTATAAAACACCCCGTGATCAGCTTGTTTTGTGTGAGAATGGGTTTGGCTGCAGTCCTACGGCAAGTGGCAGAAAGGTATTTGGCAGATTTCTTTCTGACGGAGAGAAATACCAGTATGACCGCAGTGACTTTATCGGAGAACTGAAAGCGGAGCTGCTCCCCGATTGAGTAAGAGATAAAGTGCAGGAGATGACGGAACCTTGTGAGTCCTCTCCAACTATGGGAGGGATTGAAATGAAGTAGGAGGAAAAATGGAGAGTATAAAACTCAAGAACAGTCTTATTTACTACTATGGCAGCCCCTCGGGATACCTAACGGCGATGAAAGTCGCTACTTTGCTTTAAACTTTTGGCAGAACCGCCTAACAAGCACATAAAAAATAGGCTCCTAAGGAGTCGGAAATGAGAACCCTTTGAAATGGCTTCAGTCGAAGACAACACTTCAGAAATAGAAAACGATTATTGTAACCTTGTTGACGAAATTAGCAGTACTGAGGGTAGTAATCTCACCTTGCACAATGATAGATTGTATAGCCTTTGTGCCGAAATGTGAGTCATTTCATAAAGAGATAGCTATACCCAAAATCTCAAAAAAAGCTTTCACATATATGCATCGACTTGTGGTATCTCAAAGCGAGATGCTATGAAAAAGCAAGTCAAAAAATCAGGGTAGGCACGGAAAAGCTGTGGCAAATTCTTTGATATTCAACACCTCCGCCGGACGTATTCCAAAGGAACAAAATACCGATTTTTTGTGCGAAAAAGGTTTGATGAGTTAAATTAATTTAGAGCATAACGAACCTATGTGTTTTATTCAAAATTACTATGTTACAATTTGAATTTGATTATCTCAACTAAAATCCAACCTGATTTAATATTAAGTAGGATTTTTCAAGCCATTTGGTTACTGCAGGTCAGATTTTGATGCTTGTTCAGCTACCGACAAGAGTGAAATTTATCGTTTTACAACAAAAAAGTTAAATTATCAACCAAATATTCTAAATTATGACTTTAAAGAAAAAACTTGAATTTAATTTATATTAATGATAATATATAATATGTTAAATTGGAAATATTTAGCAATTAGGGTCATATTATAGTATTTTAAATCATTTATTTAAACAATTGAAAAAATATATTATAACTATAATAAACTGATGTTATTGTGGAATTCGGATTATTTTTTTTGCTTAAACTCGAAAGTTTTAATATTGTAGAGCCTAAATTATAAAGAAATGGTAACTTTGCATTAGCTTTTTAGGATTACTTATAAACAGCATAGTGTATTGAAGGGGCAGCATTAATGAAATATACATTTGTAAAACAGCATGATGCAACAGATTGTGCGGCGGCATGTCTCGCAATGGTTTGTCTGCATTATAAAAAAGAAACATCAATTACTCGTCTTCGGGATATGATGGGAACAGATTTAAAAGGCACAAATCTTGTCGGACTCAGCAAATGTGCAGATGATCTTGGATTTATATCACAGGCAGTAAGGGTAGATAAAGACGGTTTTCTTAGTGAGTATACTTTACCGGCTATTGCTAATGTTATTACAAAAGAAGGCATGACACATTTTGTTGTTATTTTCAAAATTACAGATAAATATGTAATCATCGGTGACCCTGCAAAGGATTTAATGCGTGTTGAAATTGACGATTTTTATAAAGATTTTACTGGTGTTCTTTTGATTTTGAAGCCAAATGAAAAGTTTATTCAAAGTAAAAATAAAACTGAAAAGGTATTTTCTCGCTACATGAGACTTTTTATGCCTCATAAAAAATTATTTATATACGGTATCATTGCATCACTGATTTTAACTTTTTTAGGAATTGTATCATCTTTATTTAACAGTATTATTTTTGATGAAATATTACCATATAAAGAGGAAAACACGCTGAAACTAATGCTAATTATTTTCGGAGTCATTGCCATTACGCAGGTGGTTATTGGTTTTGTTCGTCAATGGATGATGATTCATCTTTCTGTTAAAATTGATATTCCCCTTATGCTTGGCTATTTTGAACACATATATAAATTGCCGATGAAATTCTTTTCTACCAGAAAGACCGGAGATATTACCACGCGTTTTTCAGACGCATTTACAATAAAAAATGTATTTACAGATATTGCACTTACCTTAGTTATTGATATCTCAATGGCGTTGATAACAGGTGTAATACTTTTTAAAATAAACATTTCATTGTTTATTATTATTGTATTTATGACAATTATCAGCATTATTCTTGTGTTTATATTTAAACAGCCTTATAAGAAAATTAATGAAGAGCAAATGCAACAGGCATCAATATTAAACTCACAAATAATTGAGGGCTTGCGTGCTGTAGAAACGATTAAGGGTAATGCAAATGAAGAAACGGAACTGGAAAATATTGAAAAGGAATATATAAGATCTCTTCGTATAAGTATAAAAGAAAGTAATCTTTCTAATGTTCAAGGCACAATTTCCAGTTTAATTTCTACTGCCGGAAATCTGATTTTAATGTACTTCGGTATCATGCAAGTAATTAAAGGTGATATTACTATTGGTACAATGATGGCATTTATGACACTTTCCGGTTACTTTATGGACCCTGTCGGCCGTTTGGTAAGTTTGCAATTATCATTGCAGGAAGCAAATATTTCTATGAGACGTATTTCAGAAATACTTGATTATGAGCAAGAGCAAAATACCGAAACCAAAGGTATGTATCAAGAAATTGAAAAGATTAATGCAGATATAGAAATTAAAAATGTTACTTTCCGTTATGGCAATAGAAAACCCGTATTGAATAATATAAGTTTCACAATTCCACAAGGCAAAAAGGTGGCGTTGGTTGGAGCATCAGGAAGCGGAAAATCTACCATAGCAAAGCTTTTGCTTAAATATTACGAACCGGAAAATGGTGTTATTACCATTGACGATGTGGATATTAACGAGTATACGAATGAGTCCATAAGGAAATCTATCTCATATGTTCCGCAGAACATTGAACTGTTCTCTAAGAGTATTTATGATAACATCCGTGTATCCAAAATGAATGCAACATTAGATGAAGTTAAGGAAGCGGCAAAAGCGGCTGATGCACACGAATTTATACGCAAACTGCCCATGCAGTATTATACTTTCCTTGAGGAAGCAGGAAACGGACTTTCAGGCGGTGAAAAACAGCGTATTGCTTTAGCAAGGGCGTTTTTGAAAAAGAACGATTTTTACATATTAGACGAATCAACAAGCAGCTTAGATTTTTCAACGGAAAACGTTGTTTTTGACATGATTTATAATAAACTTAAAAATAAGTCAATGCTGATTGTAGCCCATCGTTTGTCTACTGTTAAAAACTGCGATATAATTATTGTTATGGATAATGGTGAAATAATTGAAACTGGTACACACAGGCAATTACTCGCTAAAAAAGGTCAGTATCATAAGCTTTGGCAAATGCAGCAAGGTAATTTCAAAATAGAGAAAGATAAACCTCAAAAAGAAATTAAAGAAATTTTAGATGAGGATGAAATTACATATTAATTTTGGTGATTAGCGTACGCAATTATATACTATCACACCGCAAATAAAGTCTGATCAACTTAAATTTGCAAAAAAATTGTATAGATGTGAAAAACATCAGAAAGGATGAAATTATGGAAATGTGTTATGAAGGTACACTTGCAATGCCAAGCAACTATGTTGTGATGGACAGTGAAGAAATGAGTTACGTTGAAGGTGGAATATCAAAAGGTCAAAAGGCTGCAATAATAGCAGCAGCAATAGGGGCAGGTGTTGCACTTACTGCTGCACTTGTTGCTGGTCAGATATGGGTCGCTGGATTGATATGTAAATATACTTTTGCAGCAGCTGTAACTAAACTAGGAATAACCGGAGTTGCAGGAATTATAGGTGTTTCATTGGGTGTTTCAACGACTACTGTAGTTGCAGCTTTAGCTTGGGCTTTTTAGGAGAGAGGAATTTTATGAAAATGAATATTACTAAAGTTTCATTCTTAATTATGCTATTATTAATTATATTGTCTTCAATATTAGTTATTGTGTTAGCAATAACAGTAAATATAAAATGCATATATCTATTGTTCTTCTTGGCAATATTGACATTGCCATTGAGTATGCTATTTATTGGACATAAAGGGAAAAAATAATTATAATAGTTAACATGAAAAGTAGTTAATTTATTTTCGCATAATATAGTCCATGAGGATAAGTGTTCTTGCACTCATGGACTATAGAAAACTTATATAGCTACTTTGTATTTATTTTAGGTTGTACCCCCTCCCCAATAATGAGAAAAGCAAATAAATCAGGTGATCCTTTTAAATAGGAGTAAAGTTTTTATGAGTGAATTATTGTTAAAAGATAATATGTGTTTGAAATTGAATAATGTTTTATGCGTTAATGTAGATAAAGAAGAATTGATATATGTTGATAAAATAGTAGATAAAATGGGAAATTTTATTGTGGCAAATGGGTATAAAGCGATTGGTCCTTTGGTGCAATATACATCTACAAAAACTAATGATTCAGGAGAGGCAGATATTCTTTTTCGTTTTATGAGGCAATCAAGTGGATACGTACATAAAATTGAAAAGCCATATAGAATTGAGTCTCAGATTAAAGTTGCTAATTGTATGTATTGTCGATATATTGGTACAGAAGATAAGCTTAGATTTGCCTACGACAAAATAAATTTAACAGCCTTTGAAAATGATATATCTTTAAATGGTGATAGCTACACTGTTTTTGTAGACTGTAATGAAGATGATGGTACAATTATTGCTGACGTATTTATGCAACGGGCAGAAAAAGAAAACTAGGTGTAAATTTATGAATAAACAAATCAAATCAATGGATCAACTAAAGGACAGCCGCCTGTTATATGAAAAAAAGGTACCTCGATTTGGATATATAATTTTGATAGTAATAACACTATTATTGATTGGTGTTGTAATTTGGAGTTTGTACACACCTAAGGTCTATATGATTAAAACTACAGGTATGGTTACAAATGAGAATGCAGGCTATGTTATGCCAGCATATACAGGCGAAATAGTTAATAATTATATGTCTGAGGGTAAGATTGTTGAACAGGGTGATGTTTTATTTACAGTTAAGAGTACGGATTATGATTTACAAGAACAACAACTTAAAAATAATAGTATCATCTATGAAAACAAATTAGCTCAAAGTAATAAATTGGTAAAATCAATCAAAGATGATAAAAATTATTTTGATCAAACAAACCCAGATGATGCATTATATTACAGTACATACGAAACATATAAGTCCCAAGTTGAACAAAATAAAGTTGATGTCAGTACTTATAAAAATTATGGGTATACTGACAAGCAAATTGAAGATCAAATGGTTATTAACCAAAATAAAATATCAGAAATTTATTATACCGCAATTAAAACAGCTGAAAGTACGATAGACGAGTGTAAAACCCAAATTGCTTCAATAGATGCTCAGATTTCGGCAATTTCCAGTGGACAGAGTGCATATTCGGTTAAAGCTAATTCCTCAGGAGTGCTTCATTTGCTTGCTGATTATAAATCAGGAATGGTTGTTCAGACGGCATCTGCCGTTGCAACTATTACACCGGAGAACGATAAAACAATTATTGAAGCCTCTGTCAGTACTGCAGATATGGCAAGAATGCATAAGGGCGATAAAGTGGAAATGGCAGTTTTCGGTTTAACTCAAACTGTTTATGGAACAATTTCTGGTACAGTTAAGCAAATAGACAGTAATGTTTCTTCAACTGAAGATGAAAATGGAAAAAGTACAACTGCTTTTAAGATTAAAATATTACCGGATTATTCCTATCTTACAAGCAAATCCGGAGAAAAAATTAATATTATAAACGGAATGACGGTTGAAGCGAGAATAGAATATGACAAGGTAACTTATTTTAATTATGTATTGGAGAAACTTGGTTTCTTGGTGAGGTAATAATGAGAGTAAAATATAAAAAAATCCATTTACTATGGTTATGTGTAACTATTTTGACAACATGTTTATTTTACATTAGTATGACAGCTTATGCATTGGAAGAAACAACAGAAACGACGGAAAGTACGATTGCTGTTACTAATATAGAATTTGCAGACTATGAAAGTGAATTAAATGTGGGTAAAAGCTTGACTCTTTCCGCTACAGTTTATCCAACTGATGCTTCAGTGCAAACAGTAACTTATAAATCATCTAATACAGACATTGCTACTGTAAGCTCTTCAGGCGAAGTAAAGGGGATTTCTGCGGGAAAGGTTACTATTTATGCTTCGGCAGGGATTTTTACAAAAGAGATTAATTTGACGGTTACTATAGCAACAACAAAAATTTCTCTGAATAGTACCTATGTTGTTTTAAAAACCAATAAAACATTTGCTCTAAAAGCAACTGTTTTGCCATCAAACGCTACTGCTCAGGCTATATCTTATAAATCATTGGATACAAGTGTTGCAGCGGTGTCTGACAGTGGCATAATTAAGGGAGTTTCGTGCGGAAACACCACGATAATGGTTTCTAACTCTGATACAAGTGTGGCAGTGACTGTTATCATTAATAACAGTCAAAAACCTGATAATAATACTCAAAACATTAGTTCGTCTAATGGTACAGAACAAACAGAGTATCCAAGCTCGGTAACATCAAAGAATTATAAAACGCTTTCAAAAGATATGCTGAAATATTTATATCAGAACGGCAAAAAATTAACAGTAACAGGAGAAGGCTATTCAATAATTATTAAAGGTGAAGATATTGTAAATTACGATAATGAATTTGACACAAACATCGTATTTACCAAAGGAGATAAGGGAATATCCTTTATATTGAATAATGGAAAAAACTTATGTGGACCATTAACACTTAAAATCACTGATAATAATATTCATGGTAAGTATTTATACATATATAACGAGACAAACAAAAAATACAATCTTATAGAAACTGATAATATCAAAGAACTTAAACTTAATACTCCTGGAAAGTATTTGATAACTAAGAATAAACTTTCAAACTATAATGTTAATCTTATAGTTATAATTTGTGTATCTGTAGTTATTATAGGATTGTTTATAGTATACATTGTGATTAAAAGAAAATATTGGTTTTGGTAAAAAGATATACAAAATATAATATGTTGTGTGTTGGCGTATTTGCTTACGAACAAGAGCTAAATGCAACCCTTTTGGGAGATAACACGACATGGTACCACTCTTTGATAGTACGATGAAAAATTTTTTGCAAGTTGAGTACTCTTGTAGATATAATTTGATTAAATCATTTGAAAAATAAAAATATAGATGTATTTGTTTAAGTAACAGCACGGAGCAAATCTGTGCTGTTGTTTTATGTTCTCATGCTGATTCCGATTTTTAGCTTTTTACTACTCACATAGAAAATTATGATTGGCAGAAAATTTTCTGATATCATAGAAATATCTCTTTCCGGTAATGATTGGTCTGAAGTACGTGATGGTTCAAGTCCGCTATACAAAAATGGACTCGCATCCCTTATTACCACTAAACTCATAAGAACTGGTAGAAAAAGATGTCATCGGCAGAAATGCCGATGACATAGCCATTTATAAGCCTTTTTTCTCAAAAAATAAGCGTTTTTTTACAAGTCGTTTCGTGGATGTGAAAACTTTGATTTTCTGCTGTCAGTGTATTGAACTATCACGATTTTATATATAACAAGCACATAAACCAAGTACATAGTGGTAAATCTAAAAAAGTATCGCCCTTTTTATAAAGTGCTACAAACCCAGTGCTTAAGCCACTTTACGGTGCCCTGTAAAAAGGGCTCTAATCATAACAATCGAATAAAATGTAAGTAAGGCCCTGATTTCAACAATAAGAAATCAGGGCCTTTTTTGTTGTTTAAAGAAAACCACCGGCTATGCCGGTGGTTCCGTGAAGCTTTAGCGATGAATAAAAAATAAAGCTCCTTTTGATATTTATAGTGCGGTCCGACAACTGCACTATAAATATCAAAAGGAGGACATTCAAATGAATGACAACAATAGTTTAGCACATACAACTTGGAATTGTAAATATCATATAGTATTTGCATCAAAGTATCGAAGAAAGATAGCTTATGGAGATTTAAAAGTAGAGATTGGAAAAATATTAAGAGAACTATGCACATGGAAA
Organism: Clostridia bacterium; assembly: GCA_009930155.1. The sequence continues at coordinate 65,160 of RZYX01000001.1, forward strand.
GGCGTAAAAATAATAGAAGCAGAAGTCTGCCCAGATCATATACATATAGTTATGATGGACAAGGTAATATTCTATCAGAAATGATTAGAAAAACACCACAGAGTCCAGAGCAAGTTATAAAATCATCAATTTATAATTTGTTAGGTCAGCCTATCAAGCAAACAGATGCAAACGGCAACACAACAACATACGAATATAATTCAATGGGTAAAATAAGTAAGTTGGTTACATCTGGAGACTCTTCAATAGCAGAAAATAATAAATATTATCAGTATAACCAAGTTGGAATGCTCGTTTCCACATGGGATAATTCTGACACAAAGATGGAATATACCTATGACAATCTGGGCAGAAAACTGACACAAACGCAATCAAAAATAGATGGATCTCAGGCAATTACATTGTCATATAAGTATGATAAGAATGGGAATATAAGATTTTCAACTAATGGTAATGGTGTTGTAACATCATACACATATGATTGTTTGAACAGAAAAACAACTGAAACAGTATCAGGTAAGACTACTACATATGCATATGATGCCCAAAACAATTTGTTAACAACAACAGATTGGAGAGGTAACACATACAAAAATGTATATGATGCATTAAATCGTATAATTAAAAAGCTTGATCCAAATAATATTGTTATTGAAACTCTTACATATAATAATGATAGCCTACAAACATCATCAACAGATGCATTGTTACATACAACTTCATTTATTTATGACAGAGATGGAAGACTTTCAACAACAAAAGATCCTGAAAATTACACGACGTTGAAAACATATAATAATAATGGTAATATTGTTTATAGGTTCTTGTCATGTAAGTCGACGTGATTTAAATAATGAAAGTTTAACGGATTATTCATGGTTTCAAGATAATAATAATAATCACCGTGTAGTATGGGGGATATGTGAATCGCAAAGAGCAGAAATAATAACAGTTAACGGAAAAAAGGTGCAAAGCGAAGAAATAAGGTATACATACAACTGTAAGGAACAAGTTGTATCTTTTTGGTACATAATTCTTGAAAAAGATTTTGACTATAAGGTGAGAAACACAGGCGATGATTACAACTTGGTAAACGAATGCAGAGTATATCTAGATGAAAATGAATAGCAAATAAAAAAATCACCGCATTGTATAACGTAATGCGGTGATTTCAACAGGTGCAGATTCATACTACTATAACGGTAATAACCTTGAAAAGAGAGAAACACCTTGGGTTAATGGAGTACAAAAATCAGAAATTGTCAAGCTTTCTAATACATATGACAACTTTAATCAGCTCGTACAGAGTGTAACTAACACTGGTGTAAAAGTTGTGAATAAGTATAATGGTGAAGGTTATAGAGTAGAAAAAACTATTGTAAACGGAGCAACAACAAAATATCTGTATGAAGGCAATAAAGTAGTAGGAGAGTATGACGCAAACGGTTCTCAAAAAGCTATAAATGTATATGGATTAAATCTCTTAATGAGAATAGATGTATTTAACGATTATTACTACATGTATAATGGACATGCAGATGTAACAGCATTGCTTAGTGCGTCAGGAACAGTTGATGCAGCATATTATTTTGATGCATTTGGTAATGTGCTGAACAAAACAGGAAGTGTAAAAAACAGTATACTTTATGCAGGTTATCAGTACGATGAAGAAACAGGATTATACTATATTAATGCCCGTATGTATGATCCAGCAATAGCAAGGTTTGTTCAGGAGGATACATACAGAGGCAACCCAAATGACCCGCTTTCACTCAATCTTTATGCGTACTGCAACAATAATCCAATTAAGTATATCGGGACATTCACCAAAAAAAGGAATGCCATTTTTAACTGGTAAAGCTGAAGTTTACTTTGACAGTGACCATATGAGAACATTAATGAATGGTTTTTCTGTATATCCTAAGCAGATATTAAAATCTCTAAAACCTAAAACACGAAAAGATATTTTAAGTGATGAAGATAAAATGTTTAAAGAGATCAGTTTATATGGAATAGATTTTTCAGGAAATAAATCTGTGGAGATATTAAAGATAGATGTGCTTGGAATCACTGTTGTACTTGAAGCGTCTTTCGGATATTCAAGTAATGCTATTGCTAATTATGTATTTACATCTAAAGGTCTTGGAGTTGACTTCAATGATCAGAATGGTTTTGGAGTTTCAAACGGTTATGCTTATACATCAATAACAGTAAAAAGTGGAGGAAACTATACTAATACTTATATAGCAGGTATATACACTAGAAATACTTTATTTTGAGCAACGAAAAAATGTAAATCACCAATATATGATGTTTACGGGGCATTTAGTATGTATGTAAGAATATCACATTTAACAACTATAGCTGGAGCGGCTGTTGCGGCAACTGCATCTGAATTGGCACCAGTAATTATGCCAATAGTTCAACCGTATATAGCATCTGCAGCCACAGCATTAGGCGTTTCCGGTAGCGCAATTGTTTCAATTTTCAATCAATTGTTAAATGGACCAATTCGTTTACCAACATAAGCTATATAACAATATCATAAATAAAGATTGGAGATAATGTTTAATATGAAAATCAAATCATCGAATTCGAAGGCTAGGAAAGGATTAAGAATACTTCTTATAATAGTAGTATTTGTTATAGTAATGATTATCAATGCAAACATGCAAGTTATTTCTGATACTCCAAGAAACCTTATAGAAAATCAGGGGTTGGGCAATAACGAGATAAAAAATGTATTGTTAGATAAAAATGTTGATGATTTGCCTGTATTTATTTATACTACTAAGGACGAGTACATGAAAATTGTAGTGTTTGATTTACTGAGAAGGGATACGAGAGCAACAGTTTTAGTTGGATTAAATGACGAAGATTTAACGAGTGTGACAGATTATATTGACAATAAAAACAAGCATCGTATTGTTTGGGGACTTTCCAATCCAGATGAAACAAAAAATATTACAGTAAATGACAAGAGTGTTGAAAGCGAAGAACTAAAATATAATTATAACGGCAAAGAAGTAGTTCTTGATTTTTGGTATGTGATATTGCCTGAAAAAACTAGTTGTACAGTTAAAAATCCGTCGTGGGATTATGTAATAGAAAATAATACTATAATATCTTTGGCAATGTACAGTAGCCAATAAAAGCAAATGAAGCATTAGTTTTAAAGGCGGTGCTGACTAAATAAAACGGATAAGAGGATACATACGGAGGCAACCCAAATGATCTGCTTTCACTAAACCTTTATGCGTACTGCAACAATAATCCAATTAAGTATATCGACCCATCAGGACATTCACCATTCCCTCTTGCAAATGGTGACTATTTTAGCAATGGTAGAAATGCAGGAAAGTACAACCCATATGTACAGCAAATTCAAACAAGGCTTCAGCAGGTGGGATGCTTAGGATCTTTCTTAGATGCAACTGACGGAAGATTTGGAACAAAAACAAAAAAAGCGGTACAAGAATATCAAAGAAGAAACGGATTGAAACAAGATGGTTGCGTAGGACCAATAACTTGGAGCTATTTGTTCCCGGATAATGCTAAAAGTTCTACTAAAGCAAACAGTAGTTCAAGTGGTTCGAGCGGAGCAAATAGTTCATCAAAAATTATTAGTACAGATCAAACAACCACAGACAAAAAACTTCAACAAAGGATTTAGATAAGAATAACTCTCATGGAAGTTCAACTAAGAATGAAAAATCAAAGAAGTCGTTTAACTTAAGAGCAGACATATTGGGGATTGTCTTAGATATTGCATTTACATTTCTTAGCTCATGGGTTAAAATAGGATATGATTTAATGGGTGAGTGCTTAGAAATATATGCAAAAAAACATGGATTCACTCTCTTTTATAATAAGTTGCTTAAAGAAGCCGTTCCTAAAATGATAGGACTTTTTAGTACAGGCTTGACATTAATAAGAACTGCAATTTGGAGGGCAACAGGAAATGTTATGGGAAATCTTACAACAAGTTTTCTTTCAATGGCATTAGGCAAAGTAACAGATGGGTTGTTTAATATAATTAATCAAAATAATATGGCTCAAGCTTGGCAATTAGCAACAAGGTGCTTATCTCTAGGTTCTATGATTGCACTAATTCTTGATTGGGGAACTGACGGCGATCCCTTTAATAACAAAATAGAAATTAAAATATAATATATTAATTTGAAAGGAAACCCAAATGTTACATTTTATCATAAGTATTATATTATCTTTAATTTTATTGATTTGTTATTTTATCTACCCTACATCTCGATTGTTATGTGGCATAATTATAATGTTAACATTATGCATATTGATAATATATTTAGTATGTATGCGAAGAAAGATAGGCTTGAAAAACTTTATGGTTTCTCTTTTGATATTGCTATGCATAGCAATATCAAATTGTGACTATCAAGTATTAAGTCATTCAATATTATTACTTTTTATATCGTCTTTTATTGGGATGATAATTACACTTTTTGCGTACAGGGAAGATATTTTAAACAGGTCAAATGATATTATAAAGATGATAATTATATTTTTAATCTGGAGCATGACCATATTTGGAACAATTTTATATATTAATAAGGTTTTTGATACTTCAAAAGAGTGTATAGTTTCAGCTAAAACTATAGATAAGGAAGTTTATGCAGGTAGAGAGTCATTATCCCCCGATTATAGTGTGTATGTGCCTCAATGGACATCTGAAAAAGTCGGAGATAGAAAACTAAGCGTTGATGTTCCAAAGGATGTTTATAACGAGATTAATATTGGAGATGAAATTAATATTGGAGTAAAGAAAGGCTTTTTCAATATTTCATATTACTATTTTAAAAGTATTAAATAAAAGGTTTTGTTTCAAAAATTTTAATAAATGTAAATGAGCAGAACTGGACTGCGGCGGAAAAGTGAGAGTCTGTAAGTTATAATTTTATATTTCAACTATAGCAACTTTATGATATAATTACATTGTTTGATATGTAAAATATAGCAAAGGATGATTAAATGAAAAAGAAATGGAAGATCGCACTATACATATTAATTGCAGTTGTAATAGTGGCGGTTATAGTTGCTATCGTCTATGCAAATATGCATAAAAACCAAGAAGCACAAAAGGCTAATTGGATTACTTCTGGGGATTATTCAGTTGGAAAAGAACTTGATGCAGGAGAATATGTTCTCATATCGACTGGGGAAAAAGCAAGCTATGAAATTATCAAGGATAAAATGGTTATTGCAAATGATGCCGTTGATAATCAGTCATACATAACTATTGAAAAAGGACAAACTGTAAAGCTTGCCCAAGCCAAAATGTGCAAAATTGATGAAGCGCCTATATTCAAACCTGACGATGGAGTTTATAAACAGGGAATGTATAAAGTTGGCAGAGACTTGAGTGCTGGGGAATATGTGCTAAAAGCTGATGGTTTGGGTTATTATGCAATATTATCCGACACTAAAGGAAACATAAGTTCAGTGCTTGAAAGTAACAGTTTTAACGGAAAAGTCACCATATCACTAAAAGCAGGGCAATACATTAAAATACTTGATGCAACAATGAAAACTAAATAAACCAAAACAACAGCCCCATTGATAAATTAATTTTAATCAATGAGGCTGTCTTTAAAAATATTTAAGGATTATTGAATGATCAACTTATATTAGTGATACGCAATATAATTCTTATAGAAAAGCTGGATTTTTTCTATAAATGAATCCTTTGGGCAAAAACCTGAAGGCTTGCTAGTATTATTACATGTTTAAACGAAATAAATTGACAGTTGATTTGACATTATAAGCATTTTATAATGGCTTTTATAGAATAATTTATACTTTGATTTCACATAAAAAGTCAAGATTTTGACAGTAATCGTGACAGTAAGAGAGTCTGTAACCCACGCATTTATGCGGCATTGCGGACTCTTTCATTTTTGCAATTTATTTTATGTAATAATGAGAAAAATTGAGATTAATTATATAAACTATTAAGTTAGTTTAGTCTGTACTTTTTTGCTGTTATATACTAAATTTCTAAGAGGCGAGAATGTTATGAATTATACTTCTAAGTATTACCTATATAGTATAAAACAATGGCTTTTGAATTTAATAATTAAGTAAAACATAAAAAGAAAGATTGATATATAGTTTGTGAAATGACCCCGAAAAGTTAAGACACATTGTAATTAAAAGAAAATATCGGTTTTGGTAAAAAGATATACAGATTAAATATGTTGTGTGTTGGAGTATTTGCTTATGAACAAGAGTTAAATGTAAACCTTTTGGGAGATAACACGACATATTTAATACTATTCGATGGTACAATGAAAAACTTTTTGCAAGTTGAGTACCCTTGCAGATATAATTTGATTAAATCATTTGAAAAATATAGATGTATTTGTTTTAGTAACAGCACAGGGCAAATCCGTGGTTATCACGCTGAATAATTTAAAAGCCTTGTAGCATAAGTGTCAGCTTTTACATGGTTAGCAGCCTTTGCATCGCAACTTTTATATAAAATATAATCCAATGACTGTATAAAAATGATTTCAATGCCTACAAAGAGTTGAAATCATTTTGGGCTTTCATCAATTGCTGCTTTGAGGTTTCGCAGGGGCGTTACAATTTTATTTGACTAGTGAAACCTACGCCTGGTGTATTCCAAAGAAACAAAATATATTTTTACTACTCACATAGCAAATCATGATTGGCAGAGGATTTTCTCGTATCCATAGAAATATCTCTTTCCGGGAATGATGGGCTTGTAGTGCGTGATGGTTTAAGTCCGCTATACAAAAATGGATTCACGTCCCTTATTACCACTAAACTTAAGCATTAAAAACCTAATAACTACGGTCTTTATGTAGCTAGTGGGTTTCTTTTATTTGTTTTTATTTAATTTCAGTTTACTAAAATTTCCAATAAAAAATATTTTTTAATTCCCAAAAGCTAAAAGTATAGCATTTTGAGAAATGGATATATCGGTATGAGTATAAATGTTTGCAGTAATATCTATTGTAGAGCGTTGCATTAAAACTTGAATAGTTTTTAAGTTTACACCTTTATTATATGGCATAGTTTCATAAGTGTGGCGGAGGCTGATGTTTTGTTGAAACAGATGTTATGTGGTAAAATTCACATTATATTTATTCTCTAAATAATTAAAGATATATTATATAAATAGTGTTTAAATACTATTTTAAATTTATCTTTTCAAGAATTAAAAAATATGTTATAATAAGTCGAATATTAAGTTTTATTAGCAATAATTGTAAAATAATATAATAAGGGGAGTAATAATGAAATTTTTAAATCTAATTAAATTTGATAAAAAAGGTTTTAACGAAATGCATAGCGATGTTTCTTCAAATGATTACCTAATAAAAGGCATTAGAAGTACCATAGTGTTTTTTGTTTTTGTTTGGATTGCGAATGAAACAAATATATTTATTGTAGATAAAGAAATTTTAAGACCCGGAATTATTCTTGCCATGCTTTTTTTATTCATTGGAATTTTTATTGACCTTATTTTTGGTAGGACAAAAAAGTGGGTTAAATATGTTTTAATATTTTTGGTTGTTTCAGCTTTCACCTCTGTATCAACTTTTCTAACTTACCACACTGTGCTTGCAGCTCTTTTTCCAATATTTTTTGCAGCACAATATTCTGATAAAAAGGTTCTGCGTTACACATATTTTCTTTGTCAAATAAGTATAACCGTTGTTGTTTTACTTGGATATCATGTTGGACTTTGTGATGCGAATATGATTTTGCTAACGGTTAGCAAAGCAAGTGAGTATAATGGAACTCTGTCGGGTCCTATTTCACCAATGTCATTTGAGGTAGCCAAAAACCTTGTTTTATTTTATGTTGTACCTCGAATAGGAATAGTTACAATTTATTTCTTTATGATGAACTCTGCTATTGAAAATAGAAAAATTGAGTATCAAAGGGAATTAGAGGCAAGATATATAGGTGAGCATGACCGAATGACCGAATTATTTAATAGAACAAAATATATTGATATGTCAGAGCGGTATTATTCAAATCTTGATCAAGTTGCTATTGCGTTTTTTGATGTTAACAATTTGAAAAAAGTTAATGACCTTTTAGGTCACGATGCAGGTGACGCACTTATAAAAAAGGCGGCAGACAGCATTAAGTCCTGTTTAAAAGATCAGGAAGCAGCATTTAGATTAGGTGGAGACGAGTTTGCTGTGGTTATCCCAAATGGCAACGATGATTCGGCAAAAGAGTTTATTAAAAGATGGGAAATTACTCTTGATAGGTTAAACAGTTTACCAAGTTATATTGATTGTCAAATGGCAAGCGGTTTTTCGTCAGGTAATGGTTCTAATATTTCTGAGATTTTAAAAGAAGCTGATAAGGATATGTATAAAAATAAAGTTGCTCAAAAGGCGAATAGAAAAGACTAGACCCACAGTTTTTTAGACAGTTCTCAAAAAATTGTCGTTGAAAAAAAGATCTCCTATTGTAGACTTAGAATAACTACAATAGGGGGTCTTTTTATAGTTAAATATTACTTGTGTAATGTTAAATAAAAACGCAATTAAATTTATAATAAAGAATTATAGTTGTTTGTTAGTTTGCTTTTAATAAGATTTAAATTAAATTTGTTTAATGTCAAAATGCATAATAAGTATTATATTTTAAAGGCTAAAATTGTATTGAATTAATAAAAAAAATATGATATAGTAGTATTAAGTATGATAACAAATATTAAGGAGCTTTTATGTTTAAATTTAAAAGAAACGAACTTAAAAATAACAAATTTAAAATTCTTAGTGTGGTTAGTTCAATATGTATAGTATTTTTATTGATTCCATTTGTGTTTCCTGTAAAAGCGGTTGACAATAACCAGGGTGAGAGCGAACATATGAAATATTGGACTAATATTTCTTCTGCTTACAATATTCAGGGGCAGCACAATGGCGAGTGGAAAATAACGACATGTGGAGATCAGGGATTTAGAGCAACAATAATTATAGATGGGCTTGAACATACTTTATCTCAAATGCAAAACGGAGTAGCAAAAGTAATAGATTCGGATATTAGCGTTACTTTGAATGTTTCTATAATAAATGCAGGAAGATATGTAAAAATTGAATATGTAGTTCAGAATACTTCTGAATTCTCACATCTTATTTCCCTTGGTTCGGGAGCAGATGTCCAGATAAAGAACAATGATTATGCACCAATAACAAAGTTTGATGATGGTTCTGGTTTTAAAATGGTTGAGGGTGACGAGAATTCAGCACAATTCAACTTTATTGGTAAAAACGCTTATGGTGTAACTGATGTTGATACTTTTTGGTACGGGTATTGGCAGAATGTTGAAACAAATATGTTTACACAAATAACCGAGGATAGTTATTCAGGAGATAGTGGAATGGCTTATTCTTGGAAAGATAGAACTATACCAGCAAATTCAACACAAAAATATTCTGTTTTAATTGGTATTGGAGCAGTTAATGCTGCACCTGTAGTTACGATATCAAATCCTGCCGAAACTTTCGGAGCTTGTGTAGCAGGTGGAACATATGCCGTAACTGGTAGTGTTTCGGATGTAGAGAATACAGTTGGAACGCAATTATTTTATTCAATTGATGGAAATGATGCGGTTTTAGCACATACATTTGCAGGTCAGCCAGGGGCTTTTACAGCAAATGTTAATATTCCTTCAGATTGTCAAGATGGAGCACATAGTATTGTGTTTTTTGCTCAAGATTGTGATGGAGCAGTTTCAAGCGTTACAACTCGTACATTTACAGTTCAACAGAGCTATACGGTATCGTTTAATAGCAATGGTGGCTCAGCAGTTGGAAATATTACAAATGTATTAGGTGGACAAAAAGTTGCATCACCGATAGCACCAACCAAATCAGGTTATACTTTTGTTGGTTGGTTTAAAGATTCTAGTTTAACAAATGCATGGAACTTTTCTCAAGATGAAGTAACAAATAATACAATACTCTATTCAAAGTGGGAAGCTTTGACTTTTACAGTAAAAGAGGCTCCAAAAGAAATAAAGAACCCTGAGCTTATTTCAATGGTTCCTGAAGAAGGTGCATTTAATAAATCAGTTGAAATAAGGCTAAAACAAGACGATGTTGTTCGTGAAGCTTTCAAAGAAATCTTAAAAGATAAATCAGATAACACAGTAATTTTTCCACTAGATATAAGCGTTTATATAAAGGACACAGATACAAAGATTCAGCCTGAAGAGGGAAAATCAGTTAAAATCATTTTCCCGATTTCGGAAGAATTGTTACCTTATAAAGATAGAATTAAGGTTGCATGTATACTTGATGGTAAGATTAATGTTTTAGAAACAAAAATAGTACAGGTTAACGGAATCTATTGTGTAGAATTTATAGCAACCCATTTTTCACCTTATGCTATTTTGGTTGACGACATTGTAAGTGTACCAAACACAAGTGATAACACAAAGTTGATTTCATCTTCTGTGCTTGCAGTTTTCTCAGCGGCAACAGTTATAGGAATAAATAAAAAACGCAAGCAGGATTAGCCTATCTAATTATAAATTTAATATTAAACAATAAAAAGCAAGGTGTAAAGAATTTAACTTTACACCTTGCTTTTATTTTGTAAATTAAACATTAATAACCTAAATACATATATGTAAGTTAGACAGTAATAATAAATAAAAATTAGGTTTTATAATTTTGTTCTGAGTTCATTAAACAAGAGTAAATAACTAAATAGAACATATAATTTATAAATTATAAATTAATTTCTCACTTGCCTTTTCTGTCAATACTTTGAATAAAAACTGTTGCTATATTACTTCTGCTATCAAAAATATGTTTTATAGAGACCCATTCAGTTCCATCGATTTTGCAGCGAGCGAATAAAGAAAAATCATTAGAAGTCTTTTTGAATTGCTTTAACAAAGAGTTGAAAGAGGTACTTGTGCTGAAATAGTCGATATCATCTTTTTGTATGAATGTATCTTTTATAGCTGCTGCGAGTTTATTGTATTCAATAGGTTTTGAGGGGGATATTCCATTAGGAATATTTGTACCGCCAAATACACTTGCCTGTTTGGATTCAAGGTTTATTTCATATACCAAATCAAACATAGCTGTAGTATAATTAAGGCGTTTACAGGCTAAAGATGCATTGTCATGTATGTCCTTTTCAATTTGAATATTTTTAAAATATATAAATATTATTGCATCAGATGGCTGAATTTCTGCGTGATTTGGTATAAAGTACAGTGAATACCATTGGAATGTATCATCATTTGATTTCTTTTTAATGTTTAATGTGAAGTCAGACACATTGGGGTCATTATACATATCCCATAATCCATTAATGCTTAAAACTTCCTTTAAAAAGCCCATATCTTCAGGTAAAAATTGACTTTTGATATTGTTATTAAGAAAATCTTCAAAATTACCCTCATAGTATCTTTCTTTGTGGTTTTCCTTGTCGGTTACTTTTATTAGTCCAAAATTATTTTGGGTAAGATTGATTTCTAAAATTTCATCGTATGTATGCTTAAGAGCGAGTGTCATGAGGTTATTACGCACAGCTGTGTTTTCTTCTATTTGCTTACGCTTGCTTATGTCCTGAAGTGCAATTAGAACCTTGTCAGATAGCTCAGGGTTGTACGAAAAACGAGCAGAGTACCATTGGTATTCAGTGTCATCTCTTGAAGATTTAGCACGATATTCATAATACAAGGTTTTATTTGGACTTTGCGAAAACTGTTCTCTGAGTTTAACTAATAAACATTCTTTATAGAAAGCTTCGGCGTAGTTAGGATGCATAAGATAATTGCCGATATATGTGCATACAGAGTCGTATTCATTCCCTTGAATTGTATTTTGCATACTCTTTGAAAAACTTTTTACCAGTGCTAAATGTCCATTTGTTAGGTTTAGTTCGTACACAAGCCCGGCAATGCCAATAAATGCAGATGAAAGTCGAGTTTGAGCAGTGGAAAGCATTTCATCTTTTTGCTTTTGTTTATCAAAGTTTTTAAGATATGCAAACAAAACAAGTTGGTCACCCATATTTTGAGCTTTAAGAATTCTGCAACGAATCCACATATATTTACCATTTTTATTTAGTCTACGGTAGTCTATAGTTAGTTCTCGATTGTTTTCAAAATACATAATAAGATTTTTTGGGTTGCAAACGGAAATAACATTGTCAATGTCATCTTTATGAACTTTGCTAAGCATTGGACCTTGGAGTGTAGCATTTACATAGTCGCCTATTTCATCAACTCCGTCCATATCAATTTCACAGTCTTCTTGCTTATACAAATGATATGTATTAGATGTTACATTTATTTCGTATATTGCATCATAGGTATTTCTGATAGGGATGTCATAGGGCTTGTCAACAGGGATAATCTCAGATACTTTATCGTGATCATCAGAAAAATCATTGAAATCTGAAATTTGTTCACAATCCATAAGTTTTTCAAAATCATCAATAGGCATAGGTCGGGCATAGATATATCCTTGTATCATATTGCAACCAATAATTTTAAGGAACTCAACGGTTTCAAGTGTTTCAACACCTTCGGCGACTGTTTTAATTTTAAGTGAGCGAGCCATAGCGACAACACTTCTGATGAGTGAACGGTCGCGCGAAATGTTATCACTTTCTTTGAAAAACATTCGGTCAAGCTTTAAAACATCAACTGGCATTTCTTTAAGAACATTCAAAGAGGAGTATCCGGAGCCAAAATCATCAAGAGAACAGCAAAATCCAGCGGCTTTAAGTTCAATGATAACTTCTTTAAATAATACTTGATTTTCAAAAAATACGCCTTCGGTAAACTCAAGTTCAATAAGACCGTCAGGAATGTCATATTTATCCTTGATTGATATATATGATTTTGTAAAGTTTGGTATCATAATTTCAACAGGTGATACATTAAGTGAAATAGGAACAATTTCTTTGTTCTCATTTATTCTCATACGCAAAAATCTACAAACAACTTCAAGAACATATCTGTCAATATTATATACAAATCTATTCTTTTCAAAAAGAGGAATGAATTCTATAGGTGAAATGACTCCTTTTTCAGGGTCATGCCAACGGATAAGCGCTTCACCTGCGACAAGAGTTCTGTCGCTTGTTTTATATTTTGGTTGAACATAAACATGGAATTCACCATTTTTTAGTGCGGTTTCCATCTTTCGTTCGATTTCCTTTATTTCGAGTTGCTCTGTTCTCAGTCCTTCATCATATATTGCTATACAAGTATCAGAACGATTTATTGATTTTAAAGCAAGGATAGTTCTGTCAAACATTGCATTAAGATTAAGATTAGAGCCAGGTTCGATTATATAAACACCTGAATGAGCTTGAATCCTCATTCGTGAAGATTTAAGTGGAGAAATCTTGCTGATTTCATCAACTAAAGAGAAAACAAAATCATTTATATTTTGCGAATTGGAATCACGCTTTTTTAAAATAATAAAACGGTCGCCTGAGACTCTTGCAAAAATTTCATCTTCACTCATGGAGCTGTTAATTATTGAAGAAATGCTATTTAGAACTTCGTCGCCAACATTGAATCCAAAGGTTTCGTTAACAAATTTAAACCCAATCATATTAACATAGCATAAGCAATATGGTGTATTCTTTTGATTTTTAAGTAGCTCATCTGCATCAATTCTAAATTTAAGGAAGTTACGATAACCCGTCAATGGGTCTTTGTACACAAGCTCGTGTATGTTTTCTGAATGAGTTATGTTGGCTTTAGAGTAGCTATATCCAATTAATGCAAACAAAAATATTATAAGAGTAGCCATAAGAACAGATGTAAACAATAAATAATCCATGTTTTCTAAAGCTACACTGCGAGGGACAAGATAAATCTCGTACCAATCATTTATATCATCGACAGGGGAGAAAGTAACAATAAATGGAATGTTGTTAATAAATAAGGTTTTAACGCCACTTTTATTTTCTGATAAATCATTTTTGATTTCCTCTTGTGGCGTAGAATTAGAATAACTTTTATTAATTAAATCAAAAAAGTTAGAAAATTTAATATCGTAAGTGGTTTCGTTGTCTGGGTCAAGAACAATTTTACCATCGGAATCGATTATAAATAAAACACCATCATTTCCATAGGTGCTATTTAAATATGACTCTTTTAATTCTTTTGACGAATATAAAGCAAATAAAACACCAACAGTTTCGTCGTTTACTTTAACTGTAACATATGAGTAAACTCCTTCTGAATTAGAAAAAAACTTTTGGTTATCAAAATCATTTTGTTTTAGGTCAACAATTTTTTTGAACTGTTTATAATTGCTGATATTCGGAGTTTCTCCATCTTCTGTCCAACATTTTCCTTCGTCTGTTATATATATAATAGATTGACAGCTTAAATCTGTATTTTTATACATGTCTTTAATAAGTTTAGAAAAATCAGCATTAGAATCATTTTCAATTGTAGTTTGAATATTGTTTGCAGTGGACTCAAGCAACAAAATGTCACTCTTTAAAGTATTGCTTAAAGCTAGGGATGAGTTTTTGTTGATTTCTGATATTGTCTTTGAAGAGAGACCCAAAGAAAGGCTGTTAGCATGCCAAAAAACAAAAAAGTATAAAATACTTAATACAATACAACAAACAAAAATAACAATAGATAATTTGATTTTTTTTGTCTTCTTAATTAAAAATTTATTTTTATTAGACATTAAAAACATCCTCCGATTTAAACAAACAAATACTATATATTGACAATTATATCAAAAAAACATAAAAAAGTACATATAATATGAAAAAAATTATGTAAAAAACACTATATTAAAATAACATTATGTAGAAAATTAATATAACTTGTTAAAATTAAATTCTTATAGTCAACATAATATATTATTGACAAAATATATCATGAATGCTAAAATTAAATTATGTATATTGAACAATTTTTTTAGAACCCGAGTATAGGAAGTACACGGTATATTTACTCACAGGAAGAGGAGACTAGCTTTGAACAAGAGAAATAATATTCAAAAAATCGAAGGAAAAAAGTATAAACTTATAATAGTATTTGTTTTATTACTTTTAACAATGACCTCAATTGGATTTTTTTATTTTCAACATTTTGTCCAAAATTTTGTTTGGCAAAAACAGGTTGAAAGAATTATGTCATATACCGAACATAATGCTTCGCTGGCCTACACTGTTCTTGAAGGAGAAAAGGATATTGAAGGCTCTAAGGATTTATTTTACAGTGAGCAGGGTAGTGTTTTTGTTGTTGATGGTAAAGGAAATATAATAAATACTATAAAGTCAGAAATTTCAAATAAACCAAATAATATTTTTAATGTTATGAAAAGTGCAAAAGATGATAATAAAAATTTAAAGACTGTTAAGGATGTTAAAGCCTCCATGCTTGTTGGAGGGGATAATGGATATGCAAATGTTAACTTCTCTGGAGAAGAGAGCATACTTTGTTATAAGCAAGTTAAGTATAACGAGGGACTTTATGTTGTTTCTATTTTATCGTCTCAGCAAGTTATAACAGAAACTCAAGATGTAATTGTTAAAGTTCTTTCCTTAGTAGCTGCTGTTATTGTTGGGTTAATGAGTGTAGGTTTTGTTTATTATAGAGTGGACAAGCGTTATAATAGTACTTTGCGTGATTTGATTTATAAGGATGAGCTTATAGGACATATAAGTTATGCAAAATTTTTGATTGAAGCAGAAGAGGTGCTAAAGGCTAACCCAAAGAAGAAGTTTGCAATATATTATGGAGATGTAAAAAACTTTAAATACATTAATGACACATTTGGTTACGATGTTGGTGACAAATTTATTGTTTATATTTCTGAGCTAATGAAAGAGTCACTTGGTGAAGATGGTATATTTGCAAGAATAAATGCAGATAATTTTGCTGTTTTAAGAAATTATGAAAATAGAGAAGACTTTATTGAAAAAATCTATATAGGGCTTGATAAGATTTCGGAATTTCCAGAGTTTAAGAAAGAGAATTATAAACCAGGCGTATATGTAGGTGTTTTTTGTAATGAAGTATTGGATAAGCATGAAAGCTTTAGTGAGATGCTTGATAGGGCAAATATGGCTCAAAAGTCGATTAAGGGTAGTCATGAATTCCATCTAGCGTTTTATAATGAGGAAATAAGAGAAAGAATAATTGCGGAAAAAGAGATAGAAAGGAAGATGGAAACAGCACTTGACAAGGGCGAGTTTGTTGTCTTTTATCAGCCTAAATATGATGTAAAAAGTGGTGAAATAATTGGCGCTGAAGCTTTGGTAAGGTGGAATAGCCCTGAGAGAGGTCTTATGCTTCCTGGCAAATTCATACCACTGTTTGAGCAAAATGGATTTATTGTTAATTTAGACCAATATGTTTTTGAAACCGTATGCAAGACAGTTCGTGAATGGATTGATAAAAGCAAAAAAGTTGTATCAATATCCATAAATGTTTCTAGAGTTCAGTTTTATAGGTTGGATTTTGTAAAGAGATATACTAAGATAAAAAATAAGTATGATATTCCAGATGGATTGCTTGAACTTGAATTTACAGAAAGTATAGTTCTTGAAAATATTGAGTTACTTCAAAAGATAGTAACAAATCTTAAAGCAAATGGATTCATATGCTCTATTGATGACTTTGGTTCTGGTTATTCTTCACTCAATATACTTAAAAATCTTCCGATGGATATTCTAAAACTTGATAGGTTGTTCTTTAAAAATAGTGAGAATACAGAAAGGGATAAAGCCCTTATCGCAAGTGTTGTAGCAATGGCAAGAGCACTTAAAATGAAGACGGTATCAGAGGGAATAGAAACATGGAATCAAGTTAATTTTCTTAAAGAAATTGGTTGTGATATTATACAGGGCTATGTATATTCGGAGCCTATTTCTAGAAATCGTTTTGAACATTTAGTTGAGGGTAAAAAACGCAAAGTCCTAGAGCCTTTGAAAGATGATAAAACTCTTAATAAAGGTGAGGTCGTAAATAATAATTCTGATACTACTGCAAAGTATTTAGCAACACTTAATTTCTTATACAGTGCAGTTGTTGAAATAGATTATGAGAACGATAGCTTTAAAATAATTAAAAAGGGTAATCTTGGCTCGTACGAAAACATTACGTTTGATGGAACAGAAGGTGCAGAGTCATTTACAAAGATTATTGAAATGCTTGTACATCCAGATGATAGAAGTAGCTTAAAGGATAGATGTTTGCCGGTTGGGGTTTTGTCATCTTTCTATCAGGGCGAAAAAAAGATAATAACAGATTTCAGAATGCTTTGTGAAAATCTAACTGATTATATGTGGTGTAGAGCAACTATTATTAGGGTTGAGTCAGGCTCAGATTCAAAATTCAAGTCATTGCTTTTTGTTGAAAACATTGATGAAATAATTAGTGAAGGTAAGGGCTCTTTAACCACAGATAAAGCTTGTGAAGAATATATGTTTGAAATGTTTAGTATGATTTATGAGGTGAATTATCACTCTGATAAATTTTCATTAGTTTATTATAATAAGGAACTTGCGGGGGATAGACCTGAGAATGGAGAATTCTCGTGGTTTAGAGAACAGTACCTTAAAAAGAATACACATCCTGATGATTTGGTGGCACTTCAAAACTTCCTAAGTTTACAAAATGTAAAGGATGAGATGAAATCTGGCAAAAACAAAATGTTGACTCAAGCAAGGCTATATGTAAATGATGAAATAAAATATTTATCAGTAGCAATTACACTTATCAGGATTCCAAGCAAGATTGATAATGAACTTAAGGTGTTTTCGTTCTGTCAATCTATTGATGAAATCAATAAAAATGTAAAAAAGACAGAGGAAATCACAAAGTTTGTAAACAATGCAATTTGTGAGTATTATGACATAGTTTACCTTATAGATTTGGTAAAAGATGAAATAACTGTTATTCAGGCACATCACGCATTTTCAAAAATCCCTCGAATTACGAAGTATAGCAAGCTTGTGTACAAACTTATCAAGCGTATGGTGTATGTTGATGATTGCGACAGGGTAAAAGAATTTATGGATCCTGCAAGAGTTTTGACCGCTTTAAAACTTGGCAGAGCAGGAAACTCGTGTGAATTTAAGAGGAGAGAATTAAGAAACGGTCAGGAAATCTATCATACTGTAAGAGCTACATATATTAGAATACCGTCCACAGACAACAAAATTCTTTTCCTTGTAAGAGATTTAGGAGAGGTAGAAAAAGCAATAGTGGCAAGTGGAGCTGATTTCGACCCGCTCAGAGAGCTTTATAAAAAGGAGTCAACAGAAATTCTTATCAATAGGACATTGGATTCTATTGAAATGGGTGAAACAAAAGCCTTTATTCTTATGGATGTTAGTACCGTTGAAAGTTTGGATGACAATAATGGTTGGACTTTTGATACCAAAGACGGAATACTTGAGGAGTTCTATGAAAGAGTTCGAGATGTATTGTGCGAAACTGAGTTTTTGTGTAGAACTGGAGGATATGAATTTATAATATTGTCTGACAAGATACACAGTGGTGAGGAACTGTCAAAACGAGCTAACCAACTTTGCGGGCTGCTTAAAGATCCATTGGTAGTTGATGGCCGAGAATACAAGGTGACAGGAAATATAGGCATATCTATTTATGGAGTAGATGGAACGAATTATGAAAAACTATATATGAATGCTGATATGGCGTTGTCTAACGCTCGTTTTGAAAATTATGATAGCTTCAGCATATACAACGGTGAGAATTAATAAAATGAAATTTAAAAATCAAGCTAGATTTGATTTTAAGTTCTATATTGATTTTGCTGGAGTGTCCTAAAAAATAAACACAAAACACTCGTTTTATTTTACACGGGTGTTTTGTGTTTTAATAGTGGGTGATACCAACAGTTCTAATATTACTAAGGTTGGTTTGATAAATGCACAGCTTTAATCTCTGCAAATAGAAGTTGCTTTATTCATGATTTTTTTTACTATCTTACAATAAAAGTGCAAATGTATTATTAAAATTAAATTCCGTAACATTTAATTAAGTTATAAAAAATTATGAAGCATTAACAGATGTTGATTGAATCTTTAACAATGAAAAGTGAAATAAAAGCATATAAAAACTCCGACAGAAATTAATCTGTCGGAGTTAATTTATTAGTTATTAATGATTAGAACTTAATAAGTCCATCAACATTAGCGATTACAGCAGCAAAAACAAGAGAAATGACTGTCATAAGCTTTATAAGGATGTTGATTGAAGGGCCTGATGTATCCTTAAATGGATCACCAACAGTATCTCCAACAACAGCAGCTTTATGAGCTTCAGAACCCTTACCGCCATGCTCGCCACCTTCAATAAACTTCTTTGCATTATCCCAAGCACCACCTGCGTTAGCCATAAATATAGCCATAAGAACGCCTGTAACAAGTGCGCCTGCAAGAAGACCACCAAGAGCTTCTGGTCCAAGAAGGAAGCCGACAGCTAAAGGAGCAATAACAGCGAGAATACCAGGGATGAGCATCTCTTTAAGAGCAGCTTGTGTAGAAATTTCAACACAACGCTTGTAATCTGGTTTATCTGTACCCTTCATAATTCCAGGCATTTCTTTAAACTGACGACGAACTTCTTCAATCATCTGGTTTGCAGCTTTACCAACAGACTCCATTGTGAAAGCGGAGAAGAGGAAAGGAAGCATACCACCGATGAAGAGACCGCAAATAACAGTTGGAGAAAGAATGTTGATGCCATCTGTTATTCCAACAGCAGTTGCATATGAAGCAAATAAAGCAAGAGCAGTAAGAGCAGCAGAACCGATTGCAAATCCCTTACCAACAGCAGCAGTTGTGTTACCTACTGAGTCAAGCTTATCAGTGATTTTACGAACATCTTCGTCTAGTCCAGACATTTCAGCAATACCACCAGCATTGTCAGCAATTGGACCATAAGCGTCAACAGCAACAGTTATACCTGCTGTTGAGAGCATACCAACGGCTGCAAGAGCGATACCATAAAGTCCAGCAAACTTGAAGGCTACAAGAATACCAACAGAAATAAGAATAATTGGAAGAGCGGTTGACATCATGCCAACTGCAAGTCCGCTTATTATTGTTGTTGCAGCACCTGTTTCTGATTGAGTTGCAATTTTCTTAACGGATTTATAAGCATCAGATGTATAAACCTCTGTGATTGTACCGATAAGAAGACCAACAACAAGTCCAGCAATAACAGCATAAAACTGATTGAAACCACCAAAGAAGTAGTTGCCAAGTAAGGCAGAACCAACAACAACAAGAAGAGAAGAAACCCATGTTGCAGCTTTAAGAGCTGTATGAGGATTAGAGCCATCTTTACCTTTTACAAAGAAAGTAGAGATAATGGAAGCTATAATTCCAACAGCGGAAAGAAGAAGTGGATAGTAAACATAATTAAGTGGATTAAGGTTGTTTGCTACAGCAAATGCAACACCAAGTGTTATTGCTGAAACAATTGAACCAACATAAGATTCGAAAAGGTCAGCGCCCATACCTGCAACATCACCAACATTATCACCAACATTGTCGGCAATAACAGCAGGGTTTCTTGGGTCATCTTCAGGAATATCATTTTCAACTTTACCTACAAGATCAGCACCAACATCAGCAGCCTTTGTATAGATTCCGCCACCCACACGGGCAAACAAAGCGATTGAAGAAGCACCAAGGCTAAAGCCAAATAGTACATTTACGTCGTGACCTCAAGCTATGTAGATAAGGCTTACACCGAGTAATCC
>RZYX01000291.1 GCA_009930155.1 Clostridia bacterium
AACCTGAATCGCTTACAGTAAAAGCCGTAATTGCAGGTATTATTGATGAAATTACATTAGCAAAATAAATTAATAGTATGGCAGCAAACAACGAAAATAAAACCGACTTAGTAAAAAGAGTATCAATAGGTGCTGACCATTCATCTTATGATGCAAAAGAAATGCTCAAGGTATATTTAAGTAGCTTAGGATATACTATTGTTGATGTAGGTACTAACAACAGCAAAGACAAAGTAGATTATCCTGATTTTGCATATATGGTTGCAAAAAAAGTATCAAGCGGCGAATGCGACAGAGGTATAATGCTTGATGGTGCTGGCATTGGTTCTTCTATGGTTTGCAATAAAGTAAAAGGCATAAGAGCTGCATTGTGCTGGAGTAAAAAAACTATCATCAACAGTCGCGAACATAATAACGCCAATGTTTTAACAATGGGAACACTTCAGCATACATCTTCTGAATTATGTGAAATGGCTAAGCTATGGCTAGAAACACGCTTTGAAGGTGGTAGACATTGGCCCAGAATTAACAAAATGATGTCAATTGAAAGAAATGGAGGAAATTATGGAAAATAATGATTTAATAAATAAAATAACAAACGAAGTAATTCTTCGATTAAAAGATCAGATTAAAACACAAGGTGGTAACTCATATTCTGGTTCATCATCACAAAATAAACCAATAACAGCAGCAGAACTGGCATCTTATATTGACCATACATTGCTGAAACCAGAAGCTGTTCAGTCGCAATTTGACCAGTTATGTAAAGAAGCAGTAACATATAAATTTATGTCGGTTTGTGTTAATTCAAGTTGGGTGCCTTATGTTGCCAAAAAGCTCAGAAATACAGGTGTCAAAATATGTGCAGTAGTTGGATTCCCATTAGGTGAAATGGACATCAGAAGTAAAACTTTTGAAGCAAGGAGTGCTATAAGCAATGGCGCTGACGAAATTGATATGGTAATAAATATTGGCGCTTTGAAATCGCGTAATTATAAACTTGTTGAAGAAGACATAAGGTCAATAAAAAGAGCATGTAGAAGCAATACCATATTAAAAGTTATAATTGAAACAGTTTTTCTGACAGAAGAAGAAAAAATAATAGCTTGCGAACTATCCAAAAAAGCAGATGCCGATTTTGTAAAAACAAGCACAGGTTTTATGGGAGGTGGTGCCACAGTAGAAGACATTTTATTAATGAGAAGAGTAGTAGGTCCCAAAATGGGGGTAAAAGCAAGTGGTGGCATCAGAGATTTTAATCAGGCAGTAGCTTTAATTAATGCTGGAGCTAACCGTCTTGGTTGTGGCTCAAGTGTTGCAGTTGTAACAGGTGGCACAGCAAAGGGACCGTATTAACAAGTAATTATTGCCCTAAGACACTAAGTTATATACCTTTACGTCTCTGCGTCTTTGCGAGATGTTTTGTAAGTGCATAACAACAGACCTTTAATGGGATTCTGTGCAGTTTACAATATTATTCAAATAATACAGATTAACTCAGATAAAAATCTGCAAACATTAGCTACATCAGTTATATCAGCGTTCTTTTAAAGTTAAATGGTAGAACTTTGAAAGCAATTAGTGTGTTTGACTTCTCCTGACTTTAACCCACATTGCAGTTTTCAGGGTGGAAAGTTCTGTAAATGAGAGTCTTGATTTTTTTTGAGTTTCGATTTGTGTACTACAGATTTGCGTTTTACAAATGGACGATTTTGAATATTTAGCAG
>RZYX01000292.1 GCA_009930155.1 Clostridia bacterium
CAATAGTATATCAGATTTAACACCGTTTCTAACGTCAGAGATTTCGAACATTTCATCACTTAATCTTCGTAATAACAATATAACTGATGTATCTCCGTTGCAATATCTGCCAAATCAATGCATTTTGTTTATATGGGATAATCCAGTCTCAACAGGATTAGATCTGTTGAAATGTATTATTGCTAAAAAGGATGATATGAGCAACAATATAATTTGTGATTTTGGTGATATTAACTACGTAGATACTAGCTTTGAAAGTTGTGCAGGCATTATAGCCCATATGATTAAAACACTTGATTTTAAAATTTATCTTGGAATACTTACTGAAACATACAATGATTTTCATAAAAAAGATCTTGCAAGAACTGATGCACTTCCAATTGACATGGTTGTAGTAAATCTTTATCCCTTCAAGGAAACAATTGCCTTAGAAGACTCAACACCTGAAAATGCAAGGGCAAATATTGATATTGGAGGTCCCTGCATGATAAGAGCTTCAGCTAAAAATTATTTAAGGGTTTCCTCGGTTGTATCTCCTTTGGATTATGGAAAAATAATTGAAAAAATGAAAGAAAAGGGCGGTTATCTGGATTTTGAGACAAGATTTGAACTTGCTACAAAAGCATTCAGGCATACAGCAGACTATGATCTGGCAATTGCATCATATCTCGAAAAAACAAGTTATCAGGAACTGGTTGAACCCTGCTACAACAAGGAGAATTAAAAAATGGCAAAAGATCTTAAGGAAATGTATAAAAGAATGGAAGGTGATAATTTCCCTTCCTCTATGGAAATAAGTTTTTCTGATGACAAGGGCAGGCAGACTCTTTTTTATGAAAAAGTCGCCTGGGATATAGAAGGCGAGGCAAAAGGACTGAGATACGGAGAAAATCCTGGTCAGGAAGCAGCTCTTTACAGACTTGCAAATGGCAACCTTGTGCTTGGAAATACAAAGATAATTCAGCCGGGTACTTACCTTGCCTCTGATATTGAGCTTCTTCAGTCTGGAAAACATCCTGGCAAAACCAATGTAACAGATGCTGATAATGCCTTGAATATTTTAAGGTATTTTTCAGATTCGCCTGCTGCAGTTATTGTAAAGCACAACAACCCTTGTGGAGTTGCAAAATCCGATACTCTGGAATCTGCATATTCAAAGGCATATTTTGCTGACAGAATAGCAGCCTTTGGCGGTTGTATTGCACTTAACAAGGCAGTTGATAAGGCCACGGCAGAAGCCATAGCAGCACAGTACGCAGAGGTTGTTGTTGCACCAGAATATGAAGATGGTGTAATGGAAATTTTTGCAAAAAAGAAAAATTTAAGAGTAATGCAGATAGGAAACATTAATAAACTGCAGTCCTTTGTTGGTCTTAGAACCATAGACTTTAAAAGTCTTATTGACGGTGGAATTATTGCTCAATGGTCGTTTGTACCGGAAATTGTATCAGCAAAAGATTTTAAAAAGGCTGAATGCGATTATAAGGGAAAACTCTACAAGGTAAACAGAGAGCCAAATGAAAAAGAGCTGAAAGATATGCTTTTTGGCTGGCTTGTTGAAAGCGGCGTTACTTCCAATACTGAAATTCTAATGTCCTCAAATTTTATTTTATCTGCTAATCATTTATCTTTTAGTTTAATTTCTTTATATTTTTTATTATTTTCAACATCTTTTAACAATTTATTATAAAGATTTACATTATCATTAACAGAATTTT
>RZYX01000293.1 GCA_009930155.1 Clostridia bacterium
CCGCTTACCCTGTCTCAAGGTTTGGGGGCGGTGAGCCTTACCCTATCTGGCCCGAAAAGGCTGATTTATTTATTAACCAAAACACTAATAAAAATGAAAACACCAACGAAAACTAATGTAGAATACACCTACGATCCTCAGGCTAAAAGCCTAACGATATGGGTTAACGGTAAGTCAAAAGGTGGCTTCCGTGGCAATGCTGCCCAACGGCAGATGCTTAATCTTAATGATGACGCTATTCTAAAAATTACCGACATGGACACAAAAAACATTCATGCCTCTAAGGTCAGAACCTTAAGAGCATTATGGATTAAACAAGGAATTGATCAGCACAGGGAAGCTATTTTAGAGGCTTATAACGTTACAAGCACTACTGCTTTGTCAGATGCCCAGCTCGAAGAACTAATTGCTAAATATAGGCACACACCACCTGCTAACGACGAAATAAGAAGGCTAAGAAGCGAGGTTCTCACTGTGCTTAATAAACTTGGCATTTATGTCGATAACAACGACTGGAGCCACGTTAATAATTATTTGATGGACAAACGAATTGCTGGAAAATTAATGTACCAGATGGATGCCTGCGAGCTGTCAAGTCTTAGCAAAAAGTTGCGAAGCATACTTCGTAAAAAATCGCACAGTATCAAAATTAATCAATCGTTAAATTAGGTTGAGATGGAATATACAGATAAACAGATACAAGATGCACTTGCCATTATTAAAACTATGGCTCATTACGAAATGTGCAGATTATGGAGATTTCACCCTAAAGGAACTGATATATATCTCAGAGGCGACTTGCCAACAGGTGAAGCGTTTAAGGAAAGATTATTTCAGCATTTTGGAGGCTTTACTCCTGAAATTAGTAAAGAACTTGGTTGGGAATTATAAATTTTAAAATCAAAAATTATGATGAATATAATATTTCATTTACAGCAAGAACTTGATGAGAACCGCATCAAGTTACGTGAGCTTAACCTGACTGTTGAAGAACTAACAGCTAAGCTCGAAAACATGAATCCTACTGATGAATTTTATGACGAGCTATGTAAAATGCGTGCCAATAGAATTAATGAGTGCGACATCGTCAAAGCCGCAATCGAAAGGCTATCCAATGCAATTGACAATAACTAATAACCAATAACCAAAATAATAAACATTATGAAAAAAGAAGAAAAAACACAAAAAAGCAAGCTGTGGGTTGACCACAGCGGACAAACAGTTCCTGAAAAATATATAAGCAGCTACGACAGGCTGAAGGAACGCAAATTGAACCAAATAATTAAAACAGCAGAAAAGCTTAATAAACAATTACTAACTTTTAAAAGTGAACTTTTTGCTGTTACTGATGACCTTTATGATATGCTATTTAAAGAGCATAACATGGAAAGAACCGGCAAAGGTAATTACACCTTATACAATTTTGATAAATCAATTAAAGTTGAAGTTACTATTCAGGACATAGTTGATTTTGATGACAAAATAACTGTTGCTCAAGCTAAAATACAGCATTATCTTGACCTCAAACTAAAAGATGTTGACCAGGATTTGTCGATATTGGTTAATAATGCTTTTAAAACTCGCAAAGGCAGGCTCGACAAAGCTCGTATATTTGGGCTGTTTCAGCTGAAAATTACACATCCTGTGTGGTTAGAAGCTATGGAATTAATTAAGCAAAGTATTACTACTAATTCTACTAGACGCTACGCTCAGG
>RZYX01000294.1 GCA_009930155.1 Clostridia bacterium
GTGTTATTTTAGTTCTTTCCAAGCTCATGTATCCAATATAATATTCACATGAGTTATTAAAAACAAACCTAACTAAGGAGGTCTTTTATGATAGTTGGAATTCTAAAAGAAATCAAAGCTGAAGAAAACAGGGTCTCAATGACTCCTGCCGGTGCTGAAGTCATGAAAAACAACGGTCACAAAGTATTAGTTGAAAAAAATGCCGGTGTTGGAAGCGGATTTTCCGATGAAGACTACAAAAAAGCTGGGGCAGAAATAGTTGATTCTCCAAAAGGTGTTTTTGAAGCATCAGACATGGTAATGCATGTTAAAGAACCTCAGCCCTCTGAATATGCACTAGTCAAAAAAGATCAGATAGTTTTCACCTATTTCCATTTTGCAGCAGATGAATCCCTTACAAAGGAATTTCAGAAAACAAATTCTGTTGCAATAGCCTATGAAACAATTGAAAATCCTGACGGAAGCCTCCCTCTGCTTACCCCAATGAGTGAAGTTGCAGGAAGAATGGCAGCCCAGGAAGCAGCAAGATTTCTTGAAAGAGCCCAGGGCGGAAGAGGCGTATTAATGGGCGGAGTTACAGGTGTTAAGCCTGCAACTGTTCTTGTAATAGGCGGAGGTATTGTTGGTACAAATGCAGCTCTTATGGCAGCAGGACTTGGAGCAAAAGTATATATCCTTGACATGAACCTTAACAGACTTAGAAAACTTTCTGAAATCATGCCAAAAAATTGCTTCCCTCTCATGAGTTCACCAGCAACAATAAGAGAACTTGCAAAAGAAGCAGATGCAATTATTGGAGCAGTTCTTCTTCCAGGTGCAAAGGCTCCAAAACTTATTAACGAAGAAATACTTAAAACAATGAAAAAAGGCTCAGTTATAGTAGACGTTGCAATTGACCAGGGCGGCTGCTTTACCACATCTAAGCCTACAACCCATGGAAATCCTGTTTTTGAAGTTGAGGGAGTAGTTCATTATTGTGTTGCAAACATGCCTGGTGCTGTTCCAATGACATCAACCATGGCTCTTACAAATGCAACACTTCCTTATGCAGTTCAGCTTGCAAACAAAGGCTGGAAACAGGCAGCTAAAGACAGCGAACCAATCAAGCTTGGAATTAACATGATTGACGGCAAAATAACTTACAAAGAAGTTGCTGAAGCATTTAACATGGAATACACACCTGTTGACAGCTTTCTTTAATATAAAATCAGTCTGAAAAAAGGCCGGATTAATTTCCGGTCTTTTTTAATCTAAAAGTCATCAAACACAATATCCTTAAAATCATGGGCTATAACAATAAGCCTTGACCCTCTTCCGGACAAAAGCCTTTCCTTTCCATATTTTTCCCCAGGATTTATAAAGTACTGATTATTTTCAACAAAACCTGTAATTATAAACTTTGGAAGAGCATATAAAGAGGCCTTATAAATCTCCCGAAAAGTTTTATTTGCAAACTTTTCAGGAATTTCAACAAGAAAAATTTCCGGAGTACCCTTGCCTGAAGTAAGAAGATTGTCAAAAATTTCAATAACACCGGGATTAAATGAATTTTGTGCAATAAGCTTTTCTGTTATATCTCCAAGACATACAGCTTCATTTATAACATTCATATCAATAAACTCCCTGTTTGAAGAATCAATCAGCTCCATTACTGTATGAATTGCAGGATTAAATTTTTCAATTGCCATAGCTGTAAGGGTTGAA
>RZYX01000295.1 GCA_009930155.1 Clostridia bacterium
GTTAGGGGGAGTTCTCTTATTGTGTTTTGAATTTTGATATTATTCAGCACAACAGCGTTCAAGGATTTCTTATTTACGAGCCTATCTGTTTGTCCTTTGCTTTTAGATTTGCGTATTTCTCTTTTTAAATCCTTTCGCTTTATCTCAATTGGTTTGTTAGTTTCCATGTTTTTAATTGATTATGAAATACAAAAGTAATAAATAATCTAACACGATACTGCTTTTATTTAAGGGCAAAACGCTATAAATAAAAACTATATAATATTAGCAAACAATTATTTTTGTATTTTAAAACTTTGAATTATGTCATTACTTATACCGTTACTATCCGCAGGAGTAGGACTTGCAGGACAGGCGTTCGGACAATATCAGTCCTCTAAGGCTGGTAAAGAAAAAAGAGCCTACAATGAAGATTTAATGAACGAAAATGAAGCGTGGTGGAAAGGTGAGTATTACCGAGACCCACTAGAGCTAACTCAAAATAAATCGTTTTTAAATACTATTCAAAATCAATACAAGGATGCTTTGAAGCAGAGCAGGACAAACGCTGTAAAACGTGGTGCTACTCCCGAAAGTCAAGTTGCGATGGGTGGAGCGTTATCTGGTAAGTATGCAGATGCAGTAAATAAACTTGTTTCAGGTGCTACCCAATACCGAATGAACGTGGATAGGATGTACAAACAGCAGAAAAATAATCTTGAAGACAACAAGCGTAAGTTCTGGGAAGAAGAACAAAAATCGTGGGGAAATTTTGGTAACAATGTTGCACAAGCTGGAGCAGGTGTTTTAAGTGCCTATGGGGCAGGTGGTTTTGACTATACGAACAAGGGTAACGAATTTGATATGACACAAAAACTTTTTTGAAATGGGATTAGTAGATGATTTTTTATTGAATAATACTCCAGAAGTACCTCCAACAGATGATTCTATAAGAGTACAAAAACTTGTAGATATGGATAATTTACCTCCACAAGAAAAGAATCCAAAGCTGACAACATATAGTGGCAAGGAACAATCGGAAGATGAGAATACAGAAACTAATCCCCTACAACCAGAAGATTTAAAAGAGTGGCGACCTACTGGATTGAAACCAAATGTTTACGACAATACTATAAAATATAGATTTAAAGATGGTGGAGTTAAAACTGAAACAACAGAAAGAATAAGGGAACGAACTCCATACGCTGAATTTGAACAAATAACTCCAGCAGGCAAAGTTCTCGAACAATTAAGACTTAATCCTCCAAAACCAACACAAGACAGTGAACGTATGCGAAAAATGGCAGGCATTCAGGCTATATCCGAAGCGTTGCGAAATGTGGTTGATGGCGTGTATGGTTCGCAAAAAGCTGTTATTGTTCCTCACAAAACTTATACAAATGAGTTTTTGAAAGAAGCAAAGATAGTCGATGCAGGTCAAGCTAAGGCTCTTGAAAAATGGATGAAGTCAATGAACGATGCGAACAAGAACGCAATGGAGGGATATTTAAGATATTTAGCACAAGAAGATAAAACTAATATTAAGAGAAGAGTAACCACAGGCCCACAAGGTGAAATTATAAAAGAAGTTTCAGAGGGAAAAGAAGTGTTCGCTCCAAGAAGTGGCGGTGGCGGTTCAAAATCAGGTGGCGGGGCAGGTGCAAAAGTTAAAGAGATAACGTCAGCCGATACAGGAATGTCTTGGGTATTAGAT
>RZYX01000296.1 GCA_009930155.1 Clostridia bacterium
CGTAGTCCTAAGCAAAAAGGCATTGTCGAACTGTTTTACAGTTCTGGTCTTCGCTTAGAAGAACTGCGTATGCTCAAAATGAGTGATATTGACAGCAAAAATAATCGCATCTTTGTACGTAATGGTAAAGGACGTAAAGACAGATATACACTGCTTTCTAAACGAGTTGTGGAAACATTGCGAGATTACTACCGTAAACAAACTCCTAAGCCCAAAGTCTATCTGTTTGAAGGTGCTAAGCCAGGCGAACCTATGTGGGGTAGTGCTATACAATGTACTGTCCGACAGGCTTACAAACATGCAGGCTTATCACATATCACACATAAAACACATGCACTGCGTCACACATTTGCAACACATTTGCTTGACAATGGTATTGATATTCATACTATCAAAGAATTGCTAGGTCATAGCGATATTAAAACTACCGTGGTTTACCTGCATTTGCAAACTTCTAAGAGAAACCTGATTCTCAATCCTTTAGATGAACTTTTTAAAGAGGACAATCAGGTCGCTAATATTCCAAAAGAAACCCCCATCATTTGAAACCTCGTCATACCGTTCAGCAAATTCTCAGACAAACGCCAATTAATGAGAATTTTAATCCTTTTAGCAAACGTGTATTGAATAAGTTATGCCAATGTCGAACTGCTGCTTTGGGCTACCATCACTATTATTGTAGCAACAATGAATGCAAGCATGTGCATTATCAATATCACAGTTGCCACAATCGACATTGTCCTTCGTGTAATTGGCAACGGCAGGACGAATGGATGGAAGCACGAATGAATGAACTACTACCCGTAAAGTACTTCCATACTGTTTTTACTTTGCCTTATGAGTTGAATACTTTGGTTATGGGCAATAGAAAAGCATTGTTTAAACTATTATTTGACAGTGCTTCATACTGCTTGCTCAAACTCTGTAAAGACCCTAAATGGCTGGGTGCTACACCTGCTATTACTGCTGTTCTTCATACTTGGGGGCAACAACTTACATTTCATCCGCATGTACATTGCATAGTGAGCGGGGGCGGTGTTGATAAAAATTGCAACTGGAAAAACCTTAAAAAAAGTGAAAAATATGGTTATCTGTTCCCTTATGATGTAATGGAACCCATTTACAAAAGTTATTTTCTGAAACAACTAAATAATTTAGTAAAAAACGCTCAAGTTAGCTTGCCTACCGGTACCAACTGGTCAAAATTCAGAGATTATCTTTATAAAAAGAAATGGATAATTTATGCAAAACAGCCTATGGGCAATGTGTCGCAAGTGGTCGAATATCTGGCGCGTTATGCTCACAAAGTAGCCATTTCAAATTACCGCATTCTCGAAGTGTCAGATACTCACGTCAGCTTTCAGTATAAGGATTACAAAGATGCTAAGAAATCTAAAATCATGAGATTGATAAAAACTGAGTTTGTAAACCGTTTTGAACAACATATACTCCCCAGAGGTTTTGTGAAAATGCGGCATTATGGCATTCTTGGCAATTTTAAACGTAAAGAACGTATTAACAAAATTCTTGCAGTTATGGCATTACCTCCACATCCACCAACAGTAAAAATACCCTTTTACATCCGGTTTTTGGAAAAGTTTGGTATTGATATCTCGCTTTGTCCTGTCTGTAAAAAAGGGAAATTACAACTAATCAATGTGGTGTTTCCAAACATCAGAGGTAGTCCGAAA
>RZYX01000297.1 GCA_009930155.1 Clostridia bacterium
TCTTAAAGATGTGCGTATCTTTGATTATGTAGAAGATGCCGAGGGTAAAAGGACCGCGGTTCTTAATAAAAAAGAAACTGCTATTGCACAGGCAAAGCAAGAACTTATTAAAAATGCTTTTGGCGATTGGATTTGGAAAGACCCACAGCGTAGAGAGCGATTAACCCGTATGTATAACGATAAGTTTAATTCTAACCGACCTCGTGAGTACGATGGAAGTCATTTAACCTTTGTTGGTATGAACCCTGAAATAAGCCTTAGAAAGCATCAAATTGATGCTATTGCTCATGTTATTTATGGTGGTAACACACTGCTTGCACACGTTGTTGGTGCTGGCAAAACCTTTGAAATGGCAGCTGCTGCAAAAGAATTAAAAAGGCTTGGTTTATGTAATAAATCACTCTTTGTAGTGCCTAACCATTTAACCGAACAATGGGCAGCAGAGTTCTTGCAACTTTACCCATCAGCAAATATCTTGGTTGCAACTAAGAAAGACTTTGAGCCTAAAAACCGTAAGAAGTTTACAGCAAGAATTGCTACTGGCGATTACGATGCAATTATTATCGGGCATTCTCAGTTTGAGAAAATACCAATGTCCATTGAAAGACAGCGTAATATTTTGGAACAACAAAAAGCTGAAATCTTAGATGGTATTGCAGAAACTAAGCGTAATCGTGGCGATAACTTTACTGTTAAACAACTTGTTAAAACTCAAAAAGGTATTGAAGCTAAACTTGCAAAACTCAATGACCAAAGCCGTAAAGATGATGTTGTTACCTTTGAGGAACTTGGTGTTGACCGTATCTTTATTGATGAAAGTCACAACTACAAAAACCTTTATCTTTACACAAAAATGCGTAATGTTGGTGGTGTTGCTCAGACCGAAGCACAGAAATCAAGTGATTTATTTATGAAGTGCAGATACCTTGATGAGCTAACTGGTGGTAAAGGTACAATCTTTGCAACAGGTACTCCAATCTCAAACAGTATGGTTGAAATGTATACCATTCAGCGATATTTGCAATACGAAACTTTACAGCGAAATGGTTTACAACACTTCGATGCGTGGGCATCTACCTTTGGCGAAACAGTAACAGCAATAGAACTTTCGCCAGAAGGAACTGGTTATAGAGCTAAAACAAGGTTTGCAAAATTCTATAATTTGCCTGAACTTATGTGTATGTTTAAGGAAGTTGCAGATATTCAAACAGCCGATATGTTAAAGCTCCCAGTTCCTGAAGCTGAGTATCACAATGTAGCAGTTAAACCCTCAGAACTGCAAAAAGAAATGGTTGCGGACCTTGCAGAGCGAGCCGAAAAAGTTAGAAACGGAATGGTTGATTCAAGTGTTGATAATATGCTCAAGATAACCAACGACGGACGAAAATTAGCTCTTGACCAAAGGCTTGCAAATGAAATGTTACCTGATTTTGAAGATAGTAAAATCAATGCTTGTGTTGATAATGTCTATCGTATATGGGAAGAAACCAAAGAAAACAAATCTGCACAGCTTGTGTTTTGCGACTTATCTACCCCTAAAAATGATGGGCATTTTTCAGTTTATACAGACATTCGAGATAAGTTAGTGGAGCGTGGTGTTCCCAAAGAAGAATTACAGTTCATTCACGATGCTGATACTGAGGTTAAGAAAAAGGAACTTTTCTCAAAAGTTCGTCGTGGTGATG
>RZYX01000298.1 GCA_009930155.1 Clostridia bacterium
ATTAAACAATACCTCAATAAAAGACATGAATGATGGGTTTAAAGATTTTACAGACAACTTGGCTACCTCAATCGATTTAATGCGAGATATGTTTGATCAGGGTTCAGATGGGTACAAAGCCATGACTGCTGCGATGCAAGGCTTAAATGCAGCTACTCAGCTTCATACTGTTTTAAATGATAAATCTGCTTCTTCGCTTGCTACGTTTAATGCACATGCAGCAGTTTTAATGACTACATATTCAATACTTAAATCTTTTGATAAGGAGATAATACCTAATTTTGAAGAAAGACAAAGAATACAAGGTACAGGCACAGTTTTTGGCTTTAATGATAAAAAAACAGAAGCTATAAAAAATAGTGTGGAAATCACTGCCGATGCCACAAGTGATCTTGTAAGGATAAACACTTCAATGCTACGTGCGTTGCAAAATCTACAACAAAGCATTACCACTGCAACAGTTATGATAGTAAAAGATCAGGCTTCTCGTAGTTTTTCTGGTGTGGAATCTAGCGATGCTGCTTATGACTTTGTAAATGAATTTGGCAGTGAGGTAGGTGGCTATATAGGCGGCTATATAGGTTCTAGCTGGGGAGCTGCACTTGGAGCAAAATGGGGGGAAGAAATTGGTACAGCTATAGTTGACTTTGTTGATATAATTTCTTTCGGTGCTTTTTCTAATGTTACAAACAAACTATTAGGTGGAGAGGCTAAGTTATCTGACCAAGGTATAGAAATATTGTCTAAAAGTATGTTTGATCATATCAATAGCGTGACCGCTTTCGCATACCAAGAAATAAAATCTAAAAAATGGAAATATGGTAGTACGAGTACAAGTGTAGAGTACCAATCTTTTGATGAAGAAATAAATAGTCAGTTTTCTCTTATATTTAAAAACATAGCAGACACTGTAATCTGGGGGGCTACTCAGTTAGGTTTTGCAAAAGAAGAAGTTGAAAAAGCGGTAATGGATTTTGTGCCAGATATAGGTAAAATATCCTTAAAAGGAATGAATGCTGAAGAACAAGAAAAAGCATTGAATGACGTATTTAGTAAAGTTTTTGATAATATGTCATCTAATATAGTTTCTTTCTTAGATGAATTTCAAGAGTTGGGTAAATCCCCTGCCGAAATTTTAGTTAACCTAGCCAATGAGGTAAGAGCTACAAAACAGTTAATGGATGTGTTTGATTGGAGTTCTTTTTTTACACCATCTATGGAAATGTTAACCAAAGAGCTGGGATTTGAGATAGCTTCCACCCTAGACCCAGCAATGGTAGCCTTTGAATTGACAGCAGAGCGTTCTTCGGATCTTTTTGCACAAATGGCACACGATTTAATTCAGATGTCTGGTGGAATAGAGAATTTTCTTCAAAAAACATCAAATTTTTTCAATACTTTTGCACCTGAGAGCAAAAAATTTGAATTACTTTCAGATAATCTTAGGACAGCAATGGAAAAGGTTAATCTTACTCTACCTGAAACTAAGCAAGGTTTTTACGAACTAATGGAAGGGGCTAATATTGCAACTGAAGCAGGTAAACAGCAAGTTACCGCTCTTCTTAATCTTACAGATGCCGCAGACGAATATTATTCCAAGCTTGAAAAAGAGCAAGAAAGCCTTTTTGATCTTAATCTGCAAATTTTACAGCTTGAAGAAGAAAAAGCTGATATATTG
>RZYX01000299.1 GCA_009930155.1 Clostridia bacterium
ATTTAAGCATATAAATAACTATTGATTAACATTGTAAACATGTAACTATCAGTTATTTACTTGAATTTAAATAAAAAGTGGTGAATAATGCGGGTTAGGATTTACAACAGACCTTATACAAGTTTTATTAAAAAAAATTACACAAGACCCTGAGCCAACATAGCTTCAGCTACTTTTACAAATCCGCCGATGTTTGCACCGTCAACGTAATTGATAAAGTCGCCCTTTTTGCCATATTTAACACATTGCTCATGAATTGCTACCATAATTCCATGAAGTTTTGAATCAACTTCTTCTCTACTCCAGCTCATACGGAGAGAGTTTTGAGACATTTCAAGACCTGAAGTTGCTACACCACCTGCGTTAGCAGCTTTACCCGGTCCGTAAAGAATTTTGTGTTCAACAAATAGCTCAACAGCTTCGGGAACTGAAGGCATATTTGCACCTTCGGAGATACAATAGCAACCGTTTGCTATAAGAGTTTTTGCATCTTCGAGACTGATTTCGTTTTGAGTTGCACAAGGAAGAGCAACATCACATTTGATACCCCAAGGTTTTTTGCCTTCGTAATACTCGCATCCGTATTTTTCTGCATAGTCTTTAATACGACCGCGTTTTACGTTTTTAAGTTCCATTACATAAGCTAGTTTCTCAGCATCTATTCCGGCAGGATCGTAAATAAATCCAGAAGAGTCAGATAGAGTAACCACTTTACCACCTAATTGAGTAACTTTTTCAGTTGCATACTGTGACACATTACCCGAACCGGAAATAACAACAACTTTTCCTTGGAAAGAATCACCGCGTGTTTTAAGCATTTCTTCAGCAAAGTAAGTTGCACCATAACCAGTTGCTTCGGGACGAATTAATGATCCACCCCAAGTAAGACCCTTACCGGTTAATACACCCGTAAACTCGTTACGGATTCTTTTGTACTGTCCAAACATGTAACCGATTTCGCGTCCACCAACACCGATATCACCGGCAGGAACGTCAGTATCAGGACCAATGTGACGTTGTAACTCTGTCATAAAGCTTTGGCAAAACTTCATCACTTCGTTGTCAGACTTACCTTTAGGATCAAAGTCAGATCCGCCTTTACCACCACCCATAGGTAATGTTGTAAGTGAGTTTTTAAATACTTGCTCAAATGCTAAGAACTTAAGAATACCAAGATTTACTGTCGGGTGAAACCTTAAACCTCCTTTGTAAGGACCAATGGCTGAATTCATCTCAATTCTGAAACCTCTGTTTACTTGTTGATTACCTTTGTCGTCTAACCATGGTACTCTAAATATAATCACTCTCTCTGGCTCAACGATTCTCTCTAAAATACCATTGTATCTAGGATTTTCATCAACAAAAGGTAATAATGATTCAACTACCTCTCTCACTGCCTGGTGAAATTCATTTTCACTAGGGTTTTTGGCAATTACATTTGCCATGAATTGTTCAACTTTTGCACTCATCGTACTAACTTTTTAATTAATATTAAGTTTGAATTATTTTAACGCATCACAATTATAATTATATTTTTTTAAAACTTTATCAATATCAAAAATGTTATAAAACAGAAATGATTATCCGTATTTGTACCTAAATTCATTTTTATAACTAACGCTCGCCACTAGTAATCTATTGAACAGAGCTTCTCCGTAGTATCTACGATTAAA
>RZYX01000300.1 GCA_009930155.1 Clostridia bacterium
TGAAAATGAAAATGAATTTGAATTAGAGATTTCAAATTTGCGGACAATTTCTCCAGTTACATTAAACATACTCACAGTATAACAGCTGGGAATAGAGTTCTTTAAAAATATTTCAGTGGATTCATAAAAAGGGTTTGGATAACATGAGATTGTGCTTGATGTATTATAAGATTCAACATTTTGAGCAAATGAACATAATAAGGTGTCCGTTAGATTGACATCTTCAATTTCACATTCTGAAAGGTGCCTGAAATAGCCACCATTTAATACTTGAAAACTTTGAGTTGTTTCAATAAATGTCATATCGTCAACAAAGATGTTTGAAAAGTTGCTACAACCAGTATTTCCATTGTAATCTGTTTTTACTAAGAAAGAGTATTGATGCTCACCTTCACCAAAATCAGTAGTAGTTACACCAGCAATCATATAACCGTTATCCTTAGTTTTACATAACACATTGCCGTAATTTGACATTTGATCTCCGTATTGTTTTGTCCAAACTGTGTCTCCAGATGTAGTTAGTTTTACGGCTAAGACATCATCATCTAGATTAGTTAAATCTTGTGTTGAACCAGTGAAAACATATCCACCTTCAGATAACGAAAGGATATCCCAAGCGTTGTCTACAAGTTCACTCCCATACGTTTTAGCCCAAAGTAGGTTGCCAAGAGAATCTGTTTCAAAAATATAGATGTCTCTATTATCATCTAAGCGTGTGTAATTTCCCATCACTAAAAAACCATTGTTTTTTGTGACTTTAATTTTCTTTGGTTGTCCCTCAAGATAACCGTTGTAAGTTTTTGACCAAATTAAATTTCCTAGAGAATCAATTTTCACTAGACAGACATTAAATCCTGCATCAGTATTATGATTTGATGTTCCACAAATA
The DNA here is from genome assembly GCA_009930155.1 of Clostridia bacterium. The sequence continues at coordinate 890 of RZYX01000300.1, forward strand.
ACAAACCCATTGTCAATAGTTTGCACAAAGTCAATAGCACTTTCGTTTGATATACTTCCAATTGTTTTACACCAAATATTGTTACCTTCTATATCAGTTTTAGAAATAATAATGTCGAAAGGACCAACTCCATAAGAGCTTGTAGCACCTAAAGTTAAGTAGTAACTATTATCAATTTCTTTTGTTGTATAACCTTTAGAAAGTGTATTGTCGTAAATGTCTTGTGAGCCAATTCTTTGTGTCCAAATTGTATCAAAGAGGGCATTTGTTTTTATTAGTAGGATTTCCATATTTGAGTTGTAACCGTAACTTGAACTTGTTATTAGAAATCCTCCATCAGAAGTTTCAATAATATCTCTAGCGCCTGGTTGATTAATGTTTTTCGACCAAATTGGAATGCCACTTGAGTTTACTTTAGAAATGAAAGTGCAACTTGATTCTGCAGTTAGACTTTTATGTCCACCAAAATAGTAATCTCCTTCTGAGTTCTGTTTGACAAAATATGGCAAATAGTTTATATATGAAGAAACTTCTCCTTCAACGAAGTAAGCTTTCTCAAATGTCTGCTGCGCATTTGAATTGACGAAGATAAAAGTCAAAAGAAGAGGTAGAATTGCGTTTTTTAATGTTTTCATGGTTATGTGGGTTAAATTGGTGCCAACGTTTAGTATATGCAAAGTAGGCGATTGCGGGCTTCAAACTTATCAAACCGTACTGATTTGAAGCGGGCTACAGCCCTTAAATTTACTGCTTTTGCGCCTATTTTGTATATACATTGTGTG
>RZYX01000301.1 GCA_009930155.1 Clostridia bacterium
ACAACTCCTGTTTTCTATGGTTAACACTATTGGTGTGTTTGTTATATTGTGAATCGCTGGTATTTTCGTTATCTCCACTACTTAAACAGCTGTTATTTTTTTTGCTTTTATAAAGACTCTTCCTGTGAGCCAACCAACTATTTTTAATGGTTTTATACTCCATTCGTATTTCATGTGCTATGTGATCTCCCAGATTTTTCACTAAATGAAACCTGTCTGCTATTTGTGACGCCTTGGATGCCCCAGACTTTATAGCATTAGAGTAGCTGCTTGATCGATCCCTGGTTACATACAGTATGGAGTTATGTCTTATAAGCCAATCTGCAACCTCCTCCTTGTCTCTACTCTTTAGTAGTTCTACGGGACGGTGATTAATCGCATTTACAATAATAGTACCATACGATTTGCCTTTCCTGTATGCCCAGTCATCTATGCCTATGGTAGTTAGTTCCTGAAAATGGGGCATTTCTATAGACTTAACGATTCTAAGACAGGTAGAACTGCTCTGCTTTATTGATAGGAGCTCACTTATATACTCACCTTTACGAGAAGAGACCTCAATGAGCAGTTTTTGCAAAAAGTGACTTGTGCGATCTGTCAGTCGTGAGTGTTTCCGCGTTAAGGGCAGATGTTGCTCAGAGAAAACTGTTTGAGTGCAATTACTGTAACGGCATCTAAACTTTCTGACTTTCAGTATAATTTTAACAGCTCTGCCAACTACAGCTAGATCTGTTAATTTGCGCATATAGGATGAGTGGACACTTTTACTCCTTTTACCGCAACAGATACATTTTGCTGTCTTGTCTTTAAGACGGGCAGATAGAAGAATCAAATTATCACTTATAACGGAATCATAGAATACAACACCTGGGATTCCAAAAATAGCTTGGAGCGAATGTTGGTTTATAAAAAAGTTATTATCTTTGGGTTGGCTAGTGTAGTCAATCATCTTTAAAACCTTTAGTGTCAGAACCTTAAAGATAATAAAAATGATTCGATTATACTAGCTTTTTGCTATTTATTTACCTGTAAATCAGCATAATGAGTTTGTTTTTTAAGGCGATTTAAGAACTATTACTTTGCACCAAATTTGACGAAGAACCACTTTTGAACTGTTATTTATAAAAACAAAGAAGTGAAACAATATTTCCATAAGAATATAGGCTAAATATAGGCAAAATATAGGAGTTTATCAAAGAAAGCCTCTCTATATTTGCTGCAACTAATATAAAAACAGACATGAAAAGTAAATTAAAATTAGTCGGAATTATAGTTGTACTGATTACTGGTTTTTGCTTTTGGTCCAAACAAAAAAGCGAGTTACCTGCTCTAGCATTAGAAAACATAGAAGCGTTGGCTAATGGTGAAGGAGGAAATGGAGTCAACTGCTATGGCGATGGTCCTATAGATTGTGCAGGAGATTTTGTAAAAATGAAAATCTCAGGCTTAAGCCTTAAATAAAAGATGAAACATCTCCTTTGTATATTGATATGTATTAGTAACCTTGTCGCCTGCACGAGTTCTCCGGATACACACTTTCCAAGATACTCGTACTTTACCAGAACCAAGGCGCTCAGGGCACAGGTTATCAACTTGGATACTATCCTGCTCCGTTATCCATTCCGAGTAACGGTCCGGGATAGTATTGCCGTTGTAATGGATCTGCAT
>RZYX01000082.1 GCA_009930155.1 Clostridia bacterium
TACTGCGTTGCTAACTCATTGTAATACAAAGGTATGACTGCAAAGTTAGACGCCTTGTATCTACACAAAGCTAATCGCATGAATAATGCGGGTTATATCGAGTGCTGCAACTTTTGCTCCTCTTTTTAATAAAGCAAGACTCAATTCTCTACCTATTCCGCTTGCCGCTCCTGTTACTACAACAGTTTTATTACTTATTTTCATATTATTAGTTTTTTTATTGTTAATAGTTTAACAAACTATCTGTCTATTTGTTCAAATCCAATTTTATTATTTGGATCTACCAATATTTTAGTGTGCAAAATATGCTTAATGCCATCCCGCTCCATTGTTTTCCTCATTTCGATATGACAAGATATTTTACTTTTGTTAAACAGAAATCTAACATTAAAGTAACGGTAGAGCCTATTACTTTACTAACTTCAATATAAAAACTATTAACATTTGTAGTATTTCCAGAGAAATGATACAGTATTACAAACTTTTTTGTAAATTTGCGAACTGTATGCAAAAACAACCGCATTAGGAAACAAACAGCGGTAAAAAACAAATACAGGAAACGATACTAAAAATTTGACTAATGTGCTTTAAATCAGGCGCTTACAAATTTTGGTATCTCTATTTTTAAAAAAATAAATAAAAAATACTATTAAACACAAAATTATGATTAAATTAATTGACAAAGTTACCAACGAGAAAGCATTAGCAAATGCTGTAAGAGTTTACAAAGAAAGAGGAATTATTTTGCCAACTTTTGAGCAACAACAAAATCCAGATTTAATTCCGGATAAAATAAAAGCACAATTAAAGGACGTTGGACTTTGGGAAATAAATCCTTTAAATCTTTTCAGAATTACCTGGAAAAACGAACCTAAGGAAAAAGGGGGTTTATATGGTGGTGTCAACTATATTGAATTACCAAAAGAATTAACTGGTGTAGATGCAAGAATTGTTTTATTAGTTGGAAAATGGTTTCCCACAGGAGCTCACAAAGTTGGAGCAGCATACGGTTGTTTGGCTCCAAGTATCTCAACAGGAGGTTTTGACCCAACTTATCACAAAGCAGTTTGGCCGTCAACAGGAAACTATTGTCGTGGTGGAGCATTTGATTCAAAACTGATGGGAACAGAGTCGGTAGCAATATTACCAGAGGAAATGAGTAAAGAACGATTTGATTGGCTTCGTGATGAAATTGGATCAGAAGTAATTGCAACCCCAGGCTGTGAGTCAAATGTCAAAGAAATTTATGATAAATGTTGGGAAATTCGAAGAACAAGACCTGAGTGTGTCATTTTTAATCAATTCGACGAATTTGGCAATGCTGTTTGGCATTATAATACTACAGGAAAAGCAATTGAAGAAGTCTATAATAAAATTAAAAATGAAAAAAGTAATTTAGCTGCCTATGTTTCGGCAACAGGATCGGCTGGTACTATTGCAGCAGGAGACTATTTGAAAACATTTATCCCACAGGTCAAAATCGTTGCCTCTGAAGCGCTACAGTGTCCTACTCTTTTAAATAATGGATTTGGTGGACACAGAATTGAAGGAATCGGAGACAAACATGTACCATGGATACACAATACAAAAAATACGGATATGGTTACTGCTATTGATGATGAAGACTGTATGAGATTACTAAGACTTTTTAACGAAAAAGAAGGTCACAACTATCTAAAATCATGTGGAATTCCGGCAGAAATTATTTCAGAATTACACCTTTTAGGCATTTCAAGTATTGGCAACCTGCTATCTGCAATAAAAACTGCTAAATATTACGAGATGACAAACGACGACATTGTTATTACCGTTGCAACAGACTCTGCCGATTTATACGAATCTCGCATCGCAGAACAAAATGCAGAAAAAGGACCATACAGTAATATTCAGGCGGTAAAAGATTTCGAAAAATGTTTATTGGGCGAAAAAACCGACAACATGAAAGAACTTACTTACAATGACCGCAAAGCAATTCACAACTTAAAATATTACACATGGATTGAACAACAAGAAAAAGATCTTGAAGACTTAAACCAAATGTGGTATGATAGAGAAATCTGGGCTAAGATATTCGCACAAACCAAACGTTGGGATGAACTAATTAATGAATTTAACGACAGAACCGGATTATTGAAATAGCAATATTTCGTGAATGAATCTAAGCTAATATTGCCAATTGAAAACATTCAAAGCAGAATTTTTACATTTCGTGGTCTTCAGGTTATGATTGACAGCGATTTAGCTGAATTGTATGGGGTTTCAACAAGTAGGCTAAATGAACAGGTTAAAAGAAATTCTGACAGATTCCCTCATGATTTTATGTTTCAACTGAATTCTGACGAGTGGGAATATTTGAAGTCGCAAAATGCGACATCAAGTTGGGGTGGGAAGCGCAAATTGCCAAATGTTTTTACTGAACAAGGTATAGCTAGTCTATCTGGCGTAATAAAAAATGATATTGCTGCAAGTGTGAATATTAGAATTATGCGTGCATTTGTCCAAATGCGTAAATTTCTAATAAATAATGCCGGGGTATATCAAAGACTTGATAGTATTGAACGTAAACAAATTATTACAGATTCAAAAATAGAGACGATACTAAATGACAAAATATAGTTCAAATTTCAAATATCGTTGCATTGACTGTGGTGGAGAATATGATGGATCAGAAACCATGTATCTTTGCCCGGATTGCAGCAAATTAAACACAGATAATCAGCCCCCAAAAGGTGTACTGAAAACTATTTACAATTATTCTGAAATCAAAAATAGAATTAAAGGATTTAAAGAGCTTGAAAGCAATTGTTTTTTAGACCTGCTACCTATCGAAAAATTAGATAGTTTACCCGTCCTAAAGGTTGGAAATACTCCTTTGTACAAATTTGATGAATTAGATAATAAACAGCTTCCCTTTGATCTATATTTTAAAGACGAGTCTCAAAACCCAACTTATTCTTTTAAAGACAGGGCATCAACAGTTGTGTCGGCCTATGCAAAAGAAAAGGGGTATGAAACAATTGTTGCAGCATCAACAGGGAATGCAGGATCTTCGCTTGCAGGATTATGTGCCGCTCAAGGACAAAAAGCCATTATAATGGTTCCCGAAACTGCTCCGATTGCAAAATTAACTCAAATCATTATGTACGGAGCGACCATTGTTCCGGTTAAAGGCACTTATGACGATGCATTTGATTTAAGCCTTAAAGCTACAAAAGAATTTGGATGGTACAACCGCAATACAGCTTATAATCCATTTACAATCGAAGGTAAAAAAACAGTTTCTCTCGAAATATTTTCCCAACTAAACGAACAAGTTCCTGACAGAATTTTTGTTCCTGTTGGTGATGGTGTCATAATTTCAGGTGTTTACAAAGGTTTTGAAGACTTATTGGAACTCGGGATAATAAATAAAATGCCAACAATTGTAATGGTGCAGTCAGAAGGAAGCGACAATATTGTTCGCAATATGGATAGAGATACATTTGAAGCAAAAGCCAGCTCTACAATTGCCGATTCGATATCTGTTGATATTCCAAGAAATTTTTACATGGCAAAACACTATATCAAAAGATTCAAGGGAGAATATATCACCGTTTCGGATGATGAAATATTGCACGCATCTCAAGCTTTATCAAAAAACACAGGATTATTTGCAGAGCCTGCTGCTGCAACAGCTTTTGCCGGATTATTAGCACACATATCCAAAAACAAAATAGAAAATAATTCACGAAATGTAATTTTGCTTACCGGTAGTGGACTAAAAGATTTAAAATCAGTAAATCAACTACTGGATATTCCAAATTCGATAAACCCAGACTCTGATAGTCTCAAAAAATTTTTCGTTAAAAGATAATTTTATTATATTGCAAAACAATAAAAAACAATTTTTTACAGATTTAACGAAATCGTGTTTTTGATTTTAAATTATAACACACAAACTATGATTAAATTTACCTTAAACGGAGAGTCACAAAATTACAGCGGAGATCCCGAAAAGACCTTATTAAACTATTTACGTCTCGACAAACATATTACCTCAGCAAAAGACGGATGTTCGGGGCAGGCTGTTTGTGGCGCTTGCACAGTGGAAATAAACGGAAAAGCAAAACTTGCTTGCGTTCAAAAGATGAAAACACTCCAAGGAGCCGAAATTTTTACAACTGAGGGCTTTCCGGAATATGTAAAAGATACTATTGCCAAAGCATTTGTTAATAAAGGAGCTGTACAGTGTGGTTTTTGTTCGCCCGGATTTGTAGTTCGTACAAAAGTACTTTTGCAAGAAAACCCAAATCCAACAATCGAAGAAATCCAAAAAGCAATAAAACCACATATTTGCAGATGCACAGGCTATAAAAAAATCGAAAAGGCGATACAACATGCCGGTAAATGTATCAGAGAAAACAAAACACTAGAAATAACAAAAACATCAGGAAAAGTTGGCGTTTCGCACCCAAAATATGATGCCTATGATACCGCTTTGGGAAATAGAGATTTTGTTGATGATATTTTTATCGAAGGAATGCTATTCGGTGCACTAAAATTTAGCGATTACCCTAAAGCAAAAGTTATCAATATTGATACTTCAAAAGCTGAAGAATTTGCAGGAGTAAAACGTGTATTCACAGCAAAAGATATCCCTGCCGAGAAAATTATCGGATTGATTTATAAAGATTGGCACGTAATGATAGAAAAAGGCGTAACTACACATTTTATTGGCGATGTTATTGCCGGGGTTGTTGCCGAATCGGAAGAAATTGCGCGAAAAGCTGTTGATTTGATTCAAATAGACTATGAGGTTTATGAGCCTGTAACTGATGTATATAAAGCAATCGACAGCGACAGAGTACATCCCGAAAAGCCAAATCACTTTGATACAACACAATTTACACTCGGTAATGCTGACGAAACACTAAAAAACTCAAGATACACGTCAAAAGACCATTACGAAACACAACGAATTGAACACGCATTTCTCGAAAAAGAATCAACAATTGCACGTCCTGATGGCATGGGCGGATTAGAGGTATTTAGCCAAAGTCAGGGAGTTTACGAAGATCGCAGACAAATTGCAATGATTCTTGGTCTACCGGAGGAAAAAGTCAGAGTAACACTTGTGCCTAATGGTGGTGGTTTTGGTGGCAAAGAAGATTTAAGCATCCAAGGACATACTGCTATGTTTGCATATTTAATGGATAAACCTGTAAAAATTACACTTACACGAGAAGAATCTATCAAATTGCACCCAAAACGTCATCCTGTTTTTATGGATATTGAAGTTGGCGCAGACGAAAATGGCAAATTAACAGCCTTAAAACTACGTGCTGTTGGCGATACCGGTGCTTATGCCTCGGTTGGCATGAAAGTAATGGAACGTGTTGCAGGACATGCTGCTGGTGGGTATTTTATTCCCGAAATAGATATTGAAGCAAAAACAGTTTACACAAATAATATTCCTTGTGGAGCAATGCGTGGATTTGGTGCAAATCAAGTAGCATTTGCAATCGAAAGCTGCATAGACGAAATTTGCAAAAAAGCCGGGTTCGACAGATGGCAATTCCGTTATGATAATGCACTTGTTGACGGATTAAGAACATCCACAGGTCAAAAAGTCTTTGGTGTGGGTATCAGAAAATCGCTCGAAGCAGTAAAAGAAGATTTTTATAATGCAAAATATGCAGGACTTGCCTGTGCTATCAAAAATTCGGGCGTTGGGAACGGAATGATTGATGAATCGAAAGTGAAAATCGAAATTATTGCCAAAGACAAAATCAGATTACATCATGGCTGGACAGAAATGGGACAAGGCGTACATAATATGGCTTTGCAAACATTGTGCGAAGAAACAAATATTTCACCCGATTTTATCGAAGTAGTCGTTGATACTGACGCACAAATCAAAACCGGAATGACCACCTCTTCAAGAGCTACTGCTTTGGTCGGTCTCGCCGTTATAAATGCAGCAAAAGGTTTTATCGAAGATCTAAAAACAAAAACCTTAACAGAGCTTGTTGGCAAAACATACTCCGGTCAATTTGTTTGCGATTGGACAACTAAACCGGGCGTAACCGACAGAGAGCCCGTGATACACTATTCGTACGGTTATGCAGCTCAGGTTTGCATTCTTGATGATAATGGAAATATTTCCAAAATGATTGCCGCTCATGATGCCGGCAAAATTATGAACCCAATGCTCTTTGAAGGACAAATAGAAGGTGGAGTTCACATGGGATTAGGTTATGCACTATCAGAAGACCTGCCAATGAAAGACGGATATCTGATCAGCGACAAAATGAGAGATTTACAAATATTAAGAGCGCACGAAACTCCCGAGATTATAGTAAAAGGCGTTGAAGTAGCAGATCCTGTTGGTCCTTATGGAGCTAAAGGAATTGGTGAAATAGGACTTGTACCAACTGCTGCTGCCGTTGCTAATGCTTTTTATGCTTTTGATGGAATAAAACGGACTAAGTTACCTATGAAAAGGAGGTGAAAAAAGAGGGAGGTTGATCAGTTTATCGGTTGACCAGTATATCGGTTGATCAGTTGGGTGTTTATTGTTGAATATTGAATGTTGAATGTTTTAAGTGCCTAGAGTGCCTACCCTTCGACTTACTTCGACTACGCTCAGCACAAGTCGCTCAGGGGGCGGTCTGTTTAGAATTTTGAGTTTAGGTTTTTAGTGTCTTTAGTTCGGAGTGGCGAGTTGGGAATGTGAAATAAAATTTAAGAAACAATGAAAGCAAGTAAAAAGAATATTGAGGATTTTTTATCAAACAAAGACATTGCTGTTGTTGGTGCTTCTGCAAAATCGAAAAAATTTGGAAATGATGTTATTAAAGAACTTGTTGCTAAAGGCTACAATGTTTATCCTGTTCATCCAACGGCAAAAGAGATTGAAGGGATTAATTGTTTCGATTTGATTAGTAATTTGCCTGATCATGTAAGTGCAATGCATATTTCTACAAACAAAAATTTAACAAACGATATTGTTATTAATGCAAAAAATAAAGGAATAAAAATGATTTGGGTTCAACAAATGTCTGATAATGATGAAACCCCTTCATTATGCAACGAGTGTAACCTAATTGTTAAAGAGTGCATATTTATGTTTCTTGAACCTGTAAAAGGTCTGCATAAATTTCATAAAGGAGTAAAAGGTTTATTTGGTAAACTTCCAAAATAATTAAAAATGATAATACTAAAAAACGCTACTTACATTGATTGGAAAAGTTTAGACTTTTCGAAAACCAATATTCTTGTACACGAAGGGATTGACAATAAAATTGAGTTTATTTCAGACTCTGAATTAGATAATCACAAGGAAATTTCTTGCATCGATTGTGAGGGTAAGCTTGTTACCAAATCTTTTGGTGTAGGTCATCATCATGTCTACTCGGCTTTGTCTCGTGGAATGGGTGCGCCTAAAAAGAATCCGGGGAATTTTGTTGAAATTCTAAAGTACATCTGGTGGACATTAGACAAATGCCTAGACGAAGAAATGATCAGGTATTCAGCACTAACTACCGCAATAGCATGTGCAAAAGCTGGTTCTACATTTGTGATTGACCATCATGCTTCGCCATTTTACATCGAAAATTCGATGGAGATAATCGCTACTGCATTTGAAGAAGTTGGTGTTTCGCATCTGTTATGCTACGAAATAACTGACAGAGACGGATTGGACAAAGCCCAACAAGGTCTTGACGAAACAGAGAATTATCTAAAATCCAAACAGGGACTTGTTGGCTTACATGCTTCTTTTACAGTTGGGAACGAAACTCTCAAAAATGCCATAAGCTTAAGCAATAAACACGACTCAGGACTTCACATTCATGTTGCAGAGGACAAATCTGATCAGGATCACTGCCTTAGAACTTACGGAAAAAGAGTTGTAAATCGCCTCAAAGATGCAGGCGGACTGGAATCGTCAAAAACCATTCTGGGACATTGTTTGCACTTGAGTGATGAAGAACGTTGTTGGATAAATGATTCTCCGGTTTGGGTTGTTCAAAACATGGAAAGCAACTTAAACAATAAGGTTGGTTACTTTTCGGGCGAAGGACTTGGCAAAAATTTAATGTTAGGAACCGA
>RZYX01000083.1 GCA_009930155.1 Clostridia bacterium
ACTCTATTCCTTGCATTAGATAGTCCGTCCGCAGTTGCTGTCCACCAAGCACCATCTTCACCAATGTAAAAGAACATATCACTCCAGTCTAAAAGTAAACCACCTGGAAGGGCGGTAAACCCTGTTTCATTGGTTGCATCGCTATTAGGCGAACTCCAATGTGTTGTGCCTGTTTCTTTAAGTTTACCACCAGCAACGCCTTCTCCACCAAGATAATCGGTTAATTCTGTCCACTCTGCATCGCTCGGTACATGCCAACCTGCAGGACACACACCTTTCACATCGCTTGGATTAGATGTGCTGCTTAGGGAACCAGCCATGGCAGCAGGCCAGTTGTATAATACACCATAAGTATTATAATTTGATGTTGCTTTGGCATCTATTACACTTGTCCCATCATAACCATAAACATAATAATATGCTGTGGTTTGTGATTCAGTACTTGGTCCTACAACACTTGGTAAATATTTTAGGTTTTCTGCCATCCAAACTTGGTTGCCGATTCGTACAGCATCGTAATGAGTTCCGTCTCTTTCATCTGTAACACCTAATTCGGCTTGCAAGTCCAAAATCATTATTCTTAATTCATCTACATACGCCTTTGTTGCTGCATCCTGTGCATCGGTTGGGTCTGTTACATTCTTTATTTGAGAATTGGCTGAGTTGTTATTTGAAACCACATCAGATAAAGTTTGAGTCTCAGTAATTTCTGTTAAATAACCTGCATCATTTGCAAATTCGCTTACATTAGTGGGAGCTCCAGTTAAGCTAGAGTATTGCCCGTTGAAATCGTCAAGATTGTTCTGATCCCAATTAGTAAAATCAGGTTTATTCTCTAAATCTTCATAATTACCGCTAAAATCATCTGTTGAATCTGTATCAATATTAGCTGGAATATCGCTTAGGTCATTGTAACTTCCACTAAAGTCGTTAGCTGCATTAGTATCCCAACCTGTAAAATCAGGCTTATTTGTCAAACTACTATAATTTCCGTCAAAATCATCTGTAAAATCGGTGTCAATATTAACCGGAACATTTGCTAAATCATTATAATTTCCACTGAAATCATCTGTTTCATTTGTATCCCAATTTGCAAAATCAGGTTTGTTCACCAAATCTTCATAATCTCCACTAAAATCATCAGTTACATCAGTATCCAAATTTACAGGAACATCTGTAAGGTTATTATAACTTCCATTAAAAAGAGTAGGTTGGTTTGATAAATTATTGTAGTCGCCATCAAATAACAAATTTGAATTATCTGTTAAATCGGTAATGTCTGCAGGAATATTTGGAGTGCCGTTAAGACTACTATATTGTCCATCAAATAAAGTTGGTTTATTTGTCAAATCTTCATAATCTCCACTAAAATCATCTGTAACATCTGTATCATAATTAGAAAAGTCAGGTTTATTCTGCACATTTTCCCAAGTAACACTACCAGCAGTTACCGTTCCTGGTTCAAACTTGCCAGTTGCTTCGTTGTAAACCAAAACATCGCCATTTTCAGCGCCTGAGGCATCAATAAAAACAACCGTTTCGGCAGCAAAAGCATAAGGAACGCTTACAAATTCTATTGTACCTAAAGTTAAATCAAAAGAAAATGTGTTTGTGGGGTCGTAATCTATTTTCAGATACTTAGATCCAGTTTCCCATTCAATATCTTCCATAGTCCCAATAGTAACAAAGTTTGCTCCTACACCAATTTGAAAAGAAAACGAACCGTAAGCATTAGTTTGCAAGGCTCGTAATTCTTGATAAACGACTTCGCCTTCGGGAGTTTCGTCAACTACCGACAAACGAATCTGAATGTTGGTATTAACCATTGGATTACTTTCGGCATCTCGAGCTATTGCCTGAAAGTTAATTGCTTGCGGAACTTGCGCAAATAGGCTTGTTAAGCCAAAACTAAAAATTGCTGTGAGCAATAAAACTGATTTTTGTAAAACTTTTTTCATTTTATTATTTTCTAAAGATTTCGATATGTTTTTAATTTTGTTTTTGTGTTAACATTTGATGAATCTCATTTAAATAATCGGTTTTTTTTTGCGAATCGGAACATAAGTTTACATAATACAAAGCACTATCGTGTTGATTTGTAAACACATAAATAGCTGCCAAATTAAATTTTGCGTCATCGAAATATGGATCTATTTTGAGACAGTCGCATAAAATATTTTTTGCTTCATCATTTTTTTTGAGCAGAACTAAGGTAGTTGCATAATCGTTGAGCACTCTAACTTCGTAAGGTGTCTCTTCTTTTGCTTTTTCAAATAATTCGTTAGCCTTTACAATATCTCCACTCCGAAAATAAGCTACCCCCTGAAACCATTTTAAAGGCAAGGTATTTGGCGTTATTTTATAGAAATAGTTTTCTGCTTTATCGCAGAGTAAAATTACCTTTCTATCGTTAACCCTTTCATAATTAAACATTTTTAAAGTAAAGTACTCGCCTTTTATTCTGTATATAGAAATGACAATTGAGAATGTAATAAATAATATGAGAGTAAAATATGAAAAAAATAAAAATTTTACTTTAAATTTAGAATATTCTTTAAATTTTGACATTATAGGAAAATATGCAAATCCCATAATAGTAAATAGTAAAACATTGTGTTCAATACGTTTTAACGGAAAATCAAAGAAAGCAAATACGAAAAAACCAAGGATAATAATGGCATAAACCACGTGTGTAAAATCAATAAGCTTATTTTTTTTAATTACAAAAAACAAAATGCTTACAGGAATGAAAAACCATACGATTATTCCCAAAGTAAATCCAATAATTCCTAATTCGGTGAGTAAACCCACAAATTCGTTATGAGGAAAACTGTAAGTGTAGTTTCGTTTTGTGTGATTAGGATTTGTCGGTTCTAAAGCTGAAGCAATGCTCAATTTCCAGTTACCTGAACCAATTCCAATAAAAGAATTTTGTTTAAACAGAGTAAGAGATTTCTCCCAAAAGATCAACCTGAGATTAGCATTTTCATAATAACTTTGTGGTTCATCAAAAGCTGGAATTGTCTGATTTTTATTATCACTACTGCTCAAACTATCAACTGTCGTATTTTTTTCAAATGAGGGAACAGAGCTTTCTTCATCAATAATAGTTGGGTTAACGTACTTCCAAAAAACCAATTTGCTCTGAAAATAGTTTTTACGAATAGGATCTAAATTATGATAAAAAACGAAAACTGTAAACCCCAAAATAAAAATTGAAATGATTGAAGTTATGATAAATTGCTTATTGATAATCACCCTGTATTTAATGGCAATAATTATGATAAAAAGCAGCAGTGTAAATAAAGTTGCCAAATATATAGACCTACTTTGCGAAATTATCATTACAAACAGAGAAGATAGTAGTGTAAATAAACTTAAGTATTTAAAAACGCTTTTAAATTTAACAATTCCATTAATCGAAAAAGCTAAAGATAAGAACAGGAAGCCTGAATATAAATTATTATTTGCAGAGACAGATTTTATTTTATATGGATCAAAATATTCAAGGCTAATCATAGTTTCTGCAGATAGTAGGATTGAAAACAAAATGAAAAATAGAATGAGTTTATTAAAAATCTCTTCAAAATTTTCAAATTCATTTTTAAATAATAATATTAATATAAAACAAGTTAAGCCTAAAAAGACAAGTTGGGATTGAAAAAAAGCCTCCTGAAATGAAATAGACCAAAAAGCACTAAATAAGTTAAAAAGATAGTAAGCTGTGAATATAAACAGATATACATCAAAGCGGACATTAAGTTTTTTTCTGTAAAAAATCAACATTACAAAAAACACGATATTTACAAAAAGAAACCTAGGCAACAATGTTTTATCTATTACCACTTCAGATCCTAATAAAGTGCCTGTAAGCAGGATAAAAAAAGCTAACAGATAAGAAATATATTTTCTATTGATTTTCAATTTGCTTGGAATTAGAAAATAGTTATAACAGCAGCACCGTTCTCACCTGATTCGGGATCATAATACATTGAATATAATTGTATATATTGTCCTCCATACCCTGGTTTTGATGTAGATGATCTATCCAAAAGATAGCTTCGGTTTAAACCTTGAAAAATATCTAAGATATTTGATCCACTAACGGAAGAATATGCACTAATGCTACCTATATTATTAATACCTGCACTTCCATTTACTGTTTGTGTAGAAAAGCTACCTCTTTTACCGCCAGTTCCTCCGGCAGCTTTGAATGAGCCAAACCATGTATCCCCACCATTAGTTCCATCAGTATCACCAATACTAAAACCATTTGAATATCCAGATGCGTTATTACCATGCATACCGCCTGCTCCAATAATAATATTAAATTGATCATCAGGGCTCACAAGTATTTCTTGCTGAATATAGCCTCCGCTACCTCCAGTGCCTCCATTATTTAATGAGTAAGAATACATTCCAACACCACCGCCACCGCCAGCGCCACCCCAAAGCTCAACTCTAATTTTTGATGCTCCCTGAGGAACTGTATATGTTTGAGAACTTGTTATTTCAATGGTTGTTGGTTTAAAAGAGTTAATGACATAAGGGTTGGCAGATGTACCAGTACCAGCTAACGTAACATTTGTACCTGCTTGGATTTTTGTTTCTGAACCGTCTGCTGCTGTTGGAATTGTAGGCAAGTTGGTCAAATCATTATAATCTCCACTAAAATCATCAGTTACATCGGTATCGTAATTAGAAAAATCCGGTTTGTTCTGCACATTATCCCATGTAACACTTCCTGCAGTTACAGTTCCTGGTTCAAACATACCTGTTGCTTCGTTGTAAACTAAAACATCGCCGTTTTCAGCACCGGTAGCATCAATAAAAACAACCGTTTCGGCAGCAAAAGCGTAAGGAATTGAAACAAATTCTATAATGCCTAAAGTTAAATCAAAGGAAAATGTATTAGTTGGATCATAATCTATTTTCAAGAATTTACTACCTGTTTCCCATTCAATTTCTTCAAATGCGCCAACTGTAATAAAATTAGCATCTCTGCCAATTTGAAACGAAAAAGAACCATAGGAATTGGTTTGTAGGGCTCTAAGTTCTTGATAAACTACTGTTCCTTCTGTCGAACCATGTAGAACCGATAATCGTATCTGAATATTTGCATCAACCATTGGGTTACTTTCGGCATCGCGGGCAATTGCCTGAAAATTAATTGCTTGTGGAACTTGGGCAAATAGGCTTGTCAGCCCCAAACTGAATATTGCAATTAGCAATAAAACTGATTTTTGTAAAACTTTTCTCATTTTCTCTTTATTTTTATGATTACAATTTGATGAATTTAATTTCTCCGATATTTTCGCCAGCTACGGAATAGCCTTTAATAAAGTAATTGCCGGCTGTTAATTGCGACACTTTTAATTGGAATATTCTCTCTGAACTTGATTTTGTTTCTTGCAAAACCAATTTACCGACAGCATCGAATACTTGAAATGCAACGGTTTCGCTTTTTAGTCCGTTGATTTGTAGATTTAGCAAATCCTCAACGGGGTTTGGATAAACCAGTGTTTGCATTTGGAGTTCAATTTGCATTGGATTTGCAGTCGGAATTTCGGGTATGCCACCAGTATCTTCGTTATCGCTTTGCCCACCGGCATCCAAACTTATGCCATCGGCATTTATCGAAAATACAAACAACTCGCCTATGGTGGCACTTATTCCTTCGTTGGAAATGCCGCCAGAGGAGAGGGTTACACGGTCGAGGTTTTGGGCTTGCAAGAAAGTAAGTGCTGCAAGCAGTGTGATGAATGTTAGGAATGTTTTTTTCATAGATATTTGTTTTAATTTTATATTCGTAAAAATAGTATTTTTTTTTACAAAGACCTGCCAAAGTGTTAAAAAGTCCTGACGGCTCTGACATGAAAAGAATCAGCTCTACCACCATACCAAAAAAAATATGAACTAAAGTCAATTGAACTTGCATAAGCATGGTCGGGATCTGCCTCTTCCGTAGAACTCCAATACCATGATCCTGCAAACCCTCCTATGGCTAATCTATTGACATACAATTTATCAAGCTCGTTTATGCTGGGTAAATACCAATCGCTATAACCTCCTAAAATTAACTCGCTACATAAGCTGGCTGCGATGCCTGCTTCTGCACAGCCTGCTAAAATATCAATGGTATTTTGATTACCTGTTCCAATTGTTGTACCATCCGCACCTGTTATCGCTATGCCTATGCAACCCCAAGTCGCATTGCCTTGATCGCTTGGTGCCGCTATTAATCCATGTATTTCCCCAACTATGTAACCTGGGTCGCCAGATTGAAAAATATATGCGATTATTCCGCCTTGGTAACTATCTCCAATTCCAAGTGTAAAGGTTATTTCATTTCCATAATAAGTAGTGCCTATACTATTTGTTGCATAAGCTCTTACATAATAAGTAACAAAAGGATTTAACCCAATTATTTCAGAGCTAAACATTCCAATGTCATTGCCATTAGTTGTTAAACTATTTAAAATTGTTGGATTTGTTGTTGTACTCCAACAAACCCCTCTAGCAAGAATTTGATAACCACCATCAGCTGTTATTGTACCTCCTGAATTTGCAGTTGTTCCCGTAATTGACGTAACAGCGGTAGTAGTAATAGAAACGATTCCGCTTTGAGTTGTAAAACTTAGTTGATTACCATAACTTGCCCCAACACCGTTAATCGCATATGCTCGAATATAATAGGTTGTTGCTGGGATTAATCCTGATATATTTGACAAAAAAGATCCTATGCCAGTGCCACTCGGCATTACATTATTAGAGATAGTAGGTGTTGGGCTTGTGCTCCAACAGACACCGCGTTCGCTAATAGAAGAGCCTCCATCTGCAGTAATGTTACCACCAGCACTTGCAGTTGTTGCCATTATTGATGAAATTGAACTTGTTGTTAAACTTACAACACCGCTTTGAGTCGTAAAAGTTAACTCGTTTCCATAAGTTGTTCCAACAGCATTAGTTGCGTAAGCACGAACATAATAAGTTGTTGCATGGGTTAATCCAGTTAAATTTATTGTAAATGTTCCTGTTCCATCGCCGCTGGCAACATAAGTATTTGCAGTTGTTGGACTTGAAGATGTGCTCCAGCAGACTCCACGTGTTGTTACTGGAGACCCACCATCATAAGTAATGTTACCTCCAGAACTTGCAGAAAATGCTAATGTATTAGAAATTGCTGTTGTTGTTAGCTGGGGAGCAGATAATGCCGTTGTAAAACTCATATCTTCGCTATAAGAAATATTAACTGCATTAGTGGCTTTGATACGGTAATGGTAAGTTGTATTTGATTGTAATCCAGTTAAATTTGCAGAAACAGCAACATTTGTGGCTCCGGTAACAGGGCTTTGAGTTGCATTTGCAGTACTTCCATAGGCTGTGGTTAATCCCCATTCGAAGACTACAGTGGTGCTAAAACCATTTGCATTTACAGTTCCGTTTAATGTTGTAGAAAAAGATAAAATATCTGTTGCAGCGAGTGTAGTAACTGTTGGTGGCAAAGAAGCTCCTCCTCCAGTTGCTGTTACAATATAGGGGTCGTCTGTTGTTCCACTACCGGTAACTGAAACATTTGAACCTGCAATAATTGTGGTTTCTGAACCATCAACGACAGGTGCTCCCGACAAACTACTGTATTGGCCATCAAATAATATTGGCAAATTGGTAAGATCATCATAATCCCCACTAAAATCATCAGTCACATCGGTATCATAATTTGCAAAATCAGGTTTATCCTGCACATTTTCCCATGTAACACTACCTGCAGTTACCGTTCCTGGTTCAAACTTGCCAGTTGCTTCGTTGTAAACCAAAACATCGCCATCCGCAGCACCTGTTGCATCAATAAATACAACCGTTTCGGTAGCAAAGGCGTAAGGAACGCTTACAAATTCTATTGTCCCAAGTGTTAGGTTAAATGTAAATGTGTTTGTTGGGTCATAATCTATTTTTAAGAATTTGCTACCATTTTCCCACTCGATTTCTTGCATAGTGCCGATGGTAACAAAGTTTGCTCCCACACCAATCTGGAACGAAAACGAACCATAAGCATTGGTCTGCAAAGCACGTAGTTC
>RZYX01000084.1 GCA_009930155.1 Clostridia bacterium
CAAGCAGATTCAGGGCCAAAAGGACCAGATATCATTTTCATTTCTCCCATAACCATATCGGGATTATCTATAAAATATTGATTTATCTTTATGCCATTTTCATCTGTGTTCAGATATACCCAATTCGGCTCAATATCTACCAAACGGTCACGCTTTTGTAAAAATACAATATCAGAAGTAACCTGTGTACCTGCATTTGACTTAAAGGCTGTATTGGGAAGTCTAACAGCACCCAATAAATCTGCCCTCTGTGCAATATATTTGCGAACTGAAGGATTTTCTTTGTCAAGTGTACCCTTGCTTGTAATAAAAGCAATTACACCACCAGGGCGTACCTTATCTAGAGTGTGAGCAAAGAAATAATCATGTATAAGAAAATTGTTTTTATAGTAGCGTTTATCATCAACTTTAAATTGTCCAAAAGGAACATTGCCAATTGCAACATCAAAAAAGTTGTCTGGTAAATCCGTCTTTTCAAATCCTTGAACTGCAACACTACTCCTTTGATATAGCTGCTGTGCAATTCTACCACTTATACTGTCAAGCTCTACACCATAAAGTTTGCTATCCGACATATTGTATGGTAGCATGCCGAAAAAATTACCTGTACCACAAGACGGCTCCAAAATATTACCCGTTTTAAAGTTCATATTTTCAATAACCTTGTAGATAGAACTGATAACAACAGGAGGTGTATAAAATGCAGTAAGGCTACTTTCTCGTGCCTGTGTATATTCATCTGGTGATAAAATAGTTTGTAGCTGTTTAAATTCATTAGTCCATGATAATTTATTATCATCAAAGACATCCGACAAACCACCCCACCCAACATAATGAGACAAAACTTCTTGTTCATCAGGCACAGCAAAACGATTTTCAACCTCAAGCTCGTGTAAAAGCTCTATAGCATCAATGTTCCATTTAAATTTTTCTTTTGCTGTTCCAACACCCAGTTCTTTATCTGTAATAATATAATTATATCTTTCGGAGTTTTGTATTTCAGGATGGATATCAAAGTTTTGTATTATAGGTTTTACTTTCGGCTTAGGTGGTGCAAGTGTTTCACTTTTCTTTTCAGCAATTAAATTTTCAATAAAATCAATCGTTTCCCTACGAAAAACTGGAAACCCCACTTTATTTTGAAAGGTAGTATCCATAAGGGAAACATAGTCTCCACTAATGCTATCGACAACAAACTTACGATTATCAATAGTAAGTTCTTCACCTATAAAATCGGCTTTAGTTTTTTCAACAATATTATCTTGATGATCAAAAAGAGCGGAGGTCTTTTGCACCTCCGCTCTTTTTATAATATTCTGTTGTTCCTCTACTGTAGGAAGTGGCTCTGTTAGTTGTAAATCAATTCTCTCAGAACTATCTCCTCTGCCGAGTGTATGATATTGTTCATCTTTTGCACCCACAACATTTGGTCTGAAGCTTTCAGGCTCTCCGTTATACCTTCCTTCTGTGCCATCTGCTTTACTATCAGCTCCATTCTTGAACATGCTATCTTCTCGATTTCCATCAGATGTTCGTCGAGCTTGCAAGATGTTAGAAGATTCATAAATATCACTCTGTGATATTGCTCCAAGTACTTTTTTCTCATCCTTGCGTACTTGCCAAGTTGAACTTGTGTAACTTCTGGCAAGGTCAGATTCGGAATGTTGTAATCCCCTTGTCGGCTGTAAGTTATATCTGTCATTTTCACTCATCCTTTCTCTTTTAGAATTTGTAATCACATTATATTCTGAGTTATCTGTTTGAACAACTATATGATTTAGTTTTTTCTCATTATTTTGTATTGAAATTATCGTAGATGCTATTTCACGCAATGCCATTTCAGAAATATCACTTGTCGCTATACCAACTGCATTCAGCGTATCTTTTGTATTAAACTCTGTGATGGCTCTAAAATCATCGTCATCAAATAATTCTTGTGTATTATATCCAAGACGGGTTAGCAACATAAACGCTATGCTGTTTGTCACAAGTTCTTTGAATATTTTACCAACATAATCATTACTCATATCTTCTAAAAAGCTTTCTTTCTTATAATAAGAAAGGCCCGAAATATAGTCATACATTTTATCCTCGGCTGCATTTTTAGCAGCAGAAATAACAGCCTTAGCAATCGTGTCTCTGTGAGATAATTCTCCAAAACTACTTTCAAGAGTATTAATAACATCCTCTTCATATCTGTTTTTCATCATCCAAATTGGAACTGAATCTGCATAGTAGCTTTCATGTGTATCCGAAATATCAAAGTAGTACTTAAGCTTACACTTGTCCGTGTTGCCACTATCAAACACTGCAATGCCGTTAGCTCCTTTTTTAACCCACCTAGAAAATACTTTATTCCAAGATTTAAGTGAAAGAACAGCGGTGGCATTTGGTTGCTGGGCAAAAATAAGCAATTGTTCATCAAAACGGCACTTGTAATTTCGACAAGCAGAGGTAAGGAATGCTTGCCAATTTTCAGGATTATCCGATACTATTTTTGTAGTTCTCTCATATAACTCATTGATGAGTTGCAATTTTGTTGCCATATTTTGCCTCCCTTATCTTTCAAAGTCTTTATTTTTCTGTAGTTTATCCTGTAGATATTTCGCACATATACCCTCCATATTTTCTATGAACTTGCAAATATGATAACAGTAACCCCACTCGCAGTAGTAAACAATTCATTATAGTTTCTATCAATAAATCTACACTATTTACTATTATTTATCATTAATCGAACCTCCTAAAAATGTAATTACCTTATTTGATTTAACTGCTTTCTGAAGTTCACTGATAACCGTAATGTCCTCAACTGTGATACTTGGAATAGCAAGTATTTTATCAATAGACATTGCAACAATATCCTTTTCAGTAACATAGCCTACATCAAAGACTTTACTAAGAACTTTCATTTGATTGTTTATTTTCGCCATTTCCTTTTCCCCCTCTTACCTTTTTATTTTCGTTCATTTCATCAAGAATTTTCTGCATACAAAAGCCACAAAAGTTTACGGTTCTATCACGGTATCGACAATTGAAGCAATCGTATTTCTTGTTTTCCATAAAATTTACATCTCCTCCATGAAACACTGCTACAAAAAAGCTCTGATTTCAAAAACAGCAATTTCATTCACCTAACATTGCGTTAGCGGTCACCGTCAATTTTTAAGTTTTAGAATATTCCTCTTTGCCCAAAGCAAGAACAGAGTTTTTCTCATAGGGTTATTTTTTATTTTTTAATATTTCTTAATTTTTAATAAGTATTGCTCTTATCTTTATTTTAGGTGAATTACACCAATAATTTTGGTATAGAGTTATCTTTCACGATTGCTGCGTTTAATGAACTTATTGTAATGTTCAATTGCCTTGACAACAAAGTCAGTTTCCTTTCCTTTTGGCACATTCTTTGGTATCAATTTGGATATCCTTTCACTAAACTCTGGCTTTGCTTTCTGGTTCGGTTTTTCTTCCTGCATAATTGAATCCACAAGGGCATTCGTTAGTTGACCATCTCTGCTATAACCTTTGATTTTTATAGCTTGTGACAAGGACGGTGTTGCATCTTGACACTCCATTGCCTCAAGCAAAATATATTGCTCATTTTGTGGAAGATAAGAAATTTCTACAGCCGGGCGAAAAGCTATCTTCTTTTCATCAACCATATCAATGATTTCTGCGATGAGATAGGTGATGCGGATATACCGAAATATTTGGTCTTTACTTGTTCCAACTGTTTCGGCTAATTCAGCACTTGATGTTTTCTGATAATTATTCGCCATTGGCGAATAATTATCTTGGATAGGTCTGCCTGCCTGTCTTTTCATTGCTTCTAAACGCATCTTATAAGAAAATGCTCTCTCGCTTGGCAAGATAGTTGAGCGCTGCAAATTACTATCTACCATTAATATAATTGCCTCATCACGAGTAAGCTCTTTGACCTCTGCCCTGATTGTTTTAACGCCTGCAAGTTCACAAGCACGCCTTCGTCTGTGTCCGCTAATCAACTCATACCGCCCATCCTCTTTTAAGCGTACAGTAACGGGAGTGATGACACCTCTTTGCTTGATACTTTCCGTAAGTTGTGTCATGT
Organism: Clostridia bacterium; assembly: GCA_009930155.1. Next base: position 4,091 of record RZYX01000084.1, read on the forward strand.
CTTCATCATCCTCTCTAACCTTAAATGGATGTTCGGGGAAATCATCAATTTCACAAAGAGGTATATCACAGATTTTTGAAAGTTTCAGTTCTTCACGGCTTTCATCCGTTTCAAACAAATCATCGTACGCTGTCAGTTCGATTTTTGATGCGTTGCTTTTCAATCCCTATAACCTCCTTTGTAAAATCCTCATAAGCTTTTGCTACTTTCCCATTCTTATCAAAAGTATAAATACTTTTACCCTCAGCCGATGTTTCAACAGCTCTTATAGAATGTGGTATCTCTGCATTAAAAACCTTGATTTTTTCGCCATACTGTCCCCTCAAAAGAGTAATAATATCCTTCGAGAAATTGGTACGACTATTGACCATTGTCATCAATATGCCGTCAATACTAAGCTTTGGATTTATCTGCCTTTTAACTTTTGAGATAGAATGCAGTAGAAGTTCCAACCCTTTTGCTGACAAAAAATGTGGTTGTGAAGGAATGAGAATGCTGTCTGCTGCTGCCATTGAATTAACGGTTAGCATACTGAGTGAGGGCATACAATCAATTAAGATATAGTCATACTTTGGTTTTACTGCATTCACATAGGTTTTCAATATACTCTCTCTACTCATAGCATTAATCATTCGCACTTCTAAGCCAGACAGCTCAATGTTAGATGGTAGCAAATCAACACCCTCGCCGTGACGAATAATTCCCTCGAAAGCATTAAAAGGCTTATCTTCCATAATTTTTTGCATAACATCGTTTAAAGTGTATGGTAATTCATCCGGTTTTTTGACACCAAGCGAAAGCGTTAGGCTTGCTTGAGCATCAGCATCAATGAGCAAAACCTTTTTACCATTATTTACAAGACCAACGCCAAGATTTACCGCAGTTGTTGTTTTTCCTACTCCACCTTTCTGATTCGCCAGTGCAATAACTTTGCAGTTTGACATTCGTTTCCCCCCTTAATAAATTTAGCCACTCGCTTTTGAGTAGCTATGTAAATTGAGCAACAAAAAATCCGACTACTCTTTTACAGAATAGTCGGATTTAATCATTATAATAGTTATAAATATTCAATTTTCATTTTTAACCTATAGCAATTCCATAAAAGAATGAAAGGTGGTATAATATATAAAAAAAAGGAGAAATTAATATGAAAAATAGGACTAAAATAATATCAATTATAATTGCGGCTGTCATTATCATTGTTGGAGGTGCTTTTGGCTACACTAAATATGAAGCTAATCTTGAAAAGAAAGCTATTGAAACATCTTTAAATGGTATTACATCTACTATGAGCAATTTTGACAAAGAAACAAATAGAGAGAAAAAGCTCGCTATTCTCAAAGAGCTTACAAAAGAAAAAGATACTTATTCAAAGAATGAAAATGCAGTTAAAGAAGTAAAAGATTCTTATAATAATAAAGTAAAAGCAATGAACAAATACTTTACTGATGAATATGATAGAGTAATATCTGAAAATACAATTGAAGACGCAATTAATTGCAATTCAAAAGATACTCTAAATACAAGCATCACTAATCTTACAGAAGTTCTAGCTTTGGTGAAGTCAGATAAAACTACTCGAAGCAAAGGCGAAGCACCTAACAGATACGAAACAACTATCAACACCCTCATTACTACTTACCAGAACCAAGTTAATTCAATTGAATCAGCAGAAAAAGCAGCAGCAGAAAAGGCCCAAGCAGAGGCTGACAAGGCAGCAGCGGAAAAGGCCAAAGAAGAGGCAGCTAAGAAATCATCTACAACAACAAGTCCATCAACATCAACAAATAGACCAACTACAACTAAGGCAACATCAAGCAATAAAGCATCTGTACCTAGCGTTAAACCAGGAATGGATGATCCTGCAGCTCTTGCCGAATATCTTGCCGCTAAACTAGGCATAAGAACTTGGAAATGGGGCACTAGCGAAGAGATGGGGACCTTCATTATTATTGATGTAGATACTGGCAAAACATATGATGAAAATGGCGTTTATCTTTGTAATATTTACACGGATTAATTTGGCAATAAGGCTTTTGTGGTATCATGTTGCTGCAATGTAAGTCCTTATTTTATTTTCTTGCAATAGACGGTTTGTCAAGTCAAGTGAGATACTTCGTGTAAAAAATCTTAAATGGGTGATTTCCATCCTAAGCATTTTCTTGGTCTGTTGTTAATTAGGAAAAGGTTATTAACAAGTTCCTTTCCATCTACTTTATGGCGTTTGTCCTTATGCCGTAAAACTTTAAGATTACCTTTAGAAATCATTCCCAGATACAACCAACGATAGATAGTTTTAAAACTTAATTTACCATAGGTAAGCGTATTTGATATTTACTCTGGAGACCAGGTCGCTTTTAATCCTTGCTCAATTGCAGAAACTAGTTTAGGGCAATCTTTTCCTTTGGTCTTTGATGATTTATGACGCAGAATATATTCTGATTGTGCAGTTTCAGAACAATAATTGAGCCTATTATTCCGTGCTAACTCTCTAGCTACTGTTGAATGATGTCTGTTAATCTTATTTCCTATTTGCCTTACGGTATAACCTAATTGATTAAGTGCCTCTATTCTACCTCTTTCAAATGTGGTAATATGTTTATGGTCCATATTTGATTACCCCGTGCGTAATGGTTTTGTCGTAACTTCATTTTACACGAAGAGTCTCTTATGGGCTATTTTTTGTCGCACTTCATTTTACAATCTATCATATAAAAAAACAAAAGCTATGCAGAATTGCATAGCTTTTATAATAATTTGAAAACTATTTTATTTAACTATTCCGTATTTGCGTTTTCTTCTAACAACTTCAAAAGATGATAGAGAAGCGATTGCGATTAATGAAATACCGATTGCTGAATTGTCGCTTGTTTTTGGGTTTTCAACTTTTTTGTCGGCCACATTTGTATTGCTTACAACCATTGCATAAGGTGAAAAATGCTTAGCTACAAACTCTACGCAATAAACACCATCAATCTTAACTATCTTTGTGTCAAGAACATTTAAGTTTCCATCTGCAAGGTATACAACTTTGATACTATCTTTATTATCTAGTAAAGATGTTGGAATAGGGCAAGTTATCTTAACTGCCGCTCCATCATTAGGCTGAACCGTTGTGTTGGTTCCTTTTAGATAAAGGCTTATATCAAGAGGGAAAACAGTTGCATTTTTAAAACCACTTTTGCTATCTGCTTTAATTAAATCCTCAATAAGCTTTTTTGTTGCGGGGTCGTCTTTCATTCTAACTTCAACAGATTCGTCAAACGCCCCACCAATTGGCTCAAAAACAATCTTATCTGCATTGTCTATTCCTTTTGGTGCCTCAACAACTTCAATTGTTTTTGGTGGTACAATTGGAGTACTCAGTGTAATTGTAACCGTGTAAATCTTAGTAGTTGTTCCGTCCTCTGCGGTTACTGTATATGTTACTGGATTTGTAAAATTTTGTGCTCCAGTTTTATTGATTGATGAGTTAGCTGATTTTACTATTACTGGAGTTAGACTTGTTACATCTGTGCCTGATAGTAATGTTATTGAAATGTTTGTGCCTGAGATAACACCATTAACTTCACCGATTTTGAATTGTGAAATAGTACAATCCGTTGAAGGCAGAACGGTAACATTAACGGTATAAGTCTTAGTAGCTATTCCATCCTCTGCGGTTACTGTATATGTTACAGGGCTTGTAAAATCTTGTGCTCCAGTTTTATTGATTGATGAGTTAGCTGATTTTACTATTACTGGAGTTAGACTTGTTACGCTTGTTCCTGCTGGCAAAGTTATAGCAATGTTTGTTCCTGAGATAACACCACTAACCCCACTAAATTTAATAAGTAAATTCAAAATAGTGAACAAGCTATCTTCGAATTTTAAAAGATTGAGTTAACTTATCCTTAATGCTTGTCCACCATTTTAAAATGTGGTTTAATTTCTGCCTTTATTTGTCCACGACACCCCTAAGGCAT
>RZYX01000085.1 GCA_009930155.1 Clostridia bacterium
ATCACTCAAAGCACAGGAGTTATGATGACAAGTGTTGCAGGTAATGAATATGCAATTGGTTACATTTCATTAGGTTCATTAAATGACACTGTTAAAGCTATAGTTTTAGGAATAATGATTCTTCCAACTATTATTGGTCTTTCAGAAACATCATTAAGAGCAGTTCCAAACATCTATTATGAAGGTTCACTTGCTCTTGGAGCTAGCCATGAAAGAAGTGTGTTCTTTACAGTTCTGCCAGCTGCAAAGTCAGGTGTTATGTCAAGCATAATTTTAGGAGTAGGCAGAGCAATTGGAGAGACAATGGCAGTAATAATGGTTGCAGGTAACCAAGCCATTATGCCACAAGGATTAACAAAAGGTCTCAGAACAATGACTGCAAATATAGTTTTAGAAATGAGTTATGCACAAGACTTACATAGAGAAGCATTAATTGCGACTGCTGTTGTTTTGTTTGTGTTCATTTTAATCATCAATGTTTGCTTTTCTATTATTAAAAGGAGAATGAGCTGATGAAAAGAGCAAAATTGCAGTCAAAGATTTTAAGAACATTGGTATATCTATCAGTAGCAATTACAATATGTGTATTATTAATGATTGTTATATATATATTGGTCAAAGGTGTTCCCTTTATAAACAAAGATCTTTTTAGTTTTAACTATACAAGTGAAAATGTATCTCTTTTTCCAGCGCTAATAAACACAATAACAATGACTGTATTATCGTTAGCTATTGCAGGTCCTATTGGAGTTTTTTCAGCAGTGTATCTTGTTGAATATGCAAAAAAAGGAAATTTGTTGGTAAAGATAATAAGAGCAACGGCAGAAACCCTTTCTGGAATACCATCAATTGTTTATGGCCTTTTTGGATCACTGTTTTTTGTTGTTCTCATATTTAAAAACTACTGTATAATGGCTGGTGCATTAACACTTGCAATAATGATTCTTCCTGTAATAATGAGGTCAACAGAAGAAGCTCTTATGAGTGTGCCAGATACTTTTAGAGAAGGTAGTTTTGGACTTGGGGCAGGTAAACTCAGAACTGTATTTAAAATAATACTTCCATGTGCAGCACCAGGAATTTTTGCAGGAGTAGTACTTTCAATAGGAAGGATAGTTGGAGAAACAGCAGCACTTATTTATACAGCAGGAACAGTTTCACATGTTCCAAATACGGTTCTTGGTTCTGGAAGAACACTATCTGTTCATCTATATGCTCTTTGGAACGAAGGATTTAATACTGATCAAGCATATGCAACGGCAGTTGTGCTGCTTTTAATTGTAATAATTGTTAACTCTATTTCGAGCCATATTTCAAAAAAAATAGAGTCTAGCTTATGATTGGAGATATTATGGATAAAATTGAGGTAAAAGATTTAGACTTATTTTATGGTAGTTTTCAAGCACTTAAAAATATTAATCTAAATATTCAAAGTAATGAGATAATGGCTTTTATTGGCCCATCTGGTTGCGGTAAATCAACACTTCTAAAGTCAATTAATAGAATGAATGACTTAGTTGAAAATTGTAAAATAGAAGGAGAAATACTATTAGATGGGCAAGATGTCTATAAAAATATAGATACAAATTTACTTAGAAAAAGAGTAGGAATGGTTTTTCAAAAGCCGAATCCGTTTCCAATGAGCATATATGACAACATAGCTTATGGACCAAAAACTCATGGCGTAAGAAACAAAGCAATGCTAGATGAAATAGTCGAAAAGTCACTTAAAGACGCAGCTATTTGGGATGAAGTTAAAGATAGAATGAAAAAAAGTGCACTTGGACTTTCTGGTGGTCAGCAGCAAAGACTTTGTATTGCAAGAGCTCTTGCAGTTGAGCCAGAAGTTTTGCTAATGGATGAACCAACATCAGCACTTGACCCTATTTCAACTTCAAAAATTGAAGACCTAGTTTTAGAACTAAAAAATAAATATACAATTATAATTGTTACCCATAACATGCAACAAGCAACAAGAATTTCTGATAAAACAGCATTTTTCTTGCTTGGAGAAGTTATTGAAATGAACGATACAGAAAAACTTTTTGCAACTCCAGAAAATAAGAAAACAGAAGACTATATTACAGGTAGATTTGGTTAAGGAGGATAAATATGAGAAATAGATTTGAAGAACAGCTAAATGAACTTAATAAACATATCACAGTTATGGGTGCACTTTGTGAAAACTCAATTGCTCTTGCTGTAAAAGCACTTTTTACAGGTGATGAAAATTACGCAAAAAAAGCAATAGAGGTAGATAAAGAAATTGATGAAGAAGAAAAAATAATTGAACAACTATGCTTGAGGCTGCTTTTACAACAACAACCAGTTGCAAAAGATTTAAGAATTATTTCAGCTGCTCTAAAAATGATTACGGATCTTGAAAGAATAGGCGATCAAGCATCGGATATTGCTGAGCTTGCAAAGTATATAAAAAAGACAGACTACACAAATTATCCAAATATAAAAAAGATGTCAGAAGAAGCAGTGAAAATGGTTACAGATTCAATCAATTCTTTTGTAAAATCAGATTTAAAACTTGTACAAGAAGTAATTAATCATGATGATATAGTAGATGCTTTGTTTTGTAATATAAAAAATGATATAATGGAATTACTTAGAAATGATTCATTTGACAGTGAAGAAGTCATAGATATTTTGATGGTTGCAAAATATCTTGAAAGAATTGCAGACCATGCAACAAATATTGCAGAATGGGTAGAGTTTTCAATCACTGGAACACATAAGGAGGAGTAGTTTTGATAGCTATTGTAGAAGACGATAGTAATATAAGAGAGCTTGTATGCTATGCTTTAAGTAAAAATGGTCTTGAAGCTGTTGGCTTTGAAAATGGTCAGCAGTTATATAAGTTTATTGAAAATCAAATACCAGAAGTCCTACTGCTTGATATTATGCTTCCGGGAGAAGACGGAATAACTATTCTAAAAAAAATTAAATCAAACCATGATACTGCAAAAGTTCCAGTAATTATGTTAACTGCAAAGGGAACAGAATATGATAAAGTTTATGGCCTTGATTGTGGTGCAGATGACTATGTAACAAAGCCATTTAGCATGTTAGAGCTTGTTTCAAGGGTCAAAGCGATGCTAAGGCGTTTTGAAACAAACGAAGACGGGGTTTGTTACACGGTTGGAGAACTTAAACTTGATGATAAATCACATACGGTTATTGTTAAGGATAAATCAGTAGACTTAACTTTAAAAGAGTACAATATATTAAAACTATTATTAAAAAACAAAGGGAAAGTAATTACAAGAGATATACTTCTTAAAAATGTTTGGGGATATAATTTTGTCGGAGAATCAAGAACAGTTGATGTTCATATGAGGACATTGAGAAGTAAACTCGGCGAGTGCTCAGGTGTTATCGAGACAATTAGAGGTGTTGGATATAAGATTGGTGGTGTAAAATGACAAAAAGAATAGCGAATACAATAATAAAAGTATCAGCATTAATTTTAGTGCTTACAATGCTTTTGCTTATTGTTGTTTTATATAACTACTTTGAAAAAATACAATTGTCTCAGCAATCTAATATATTAAGTCTAGCAGAAAAAGGATATGAAGATCTAGGCGTTGAATATTTTGAGGATTTAGATGCTGGTCATTTTAGAATAACTTTGATAGACGAAGATGGAACAGTTCTTTTTGATAATCAGTCAAACCCAAAAGAAATGGAAAATCATAAAGATAGAGAAGAGGTCAAAGAAGCCATAGAATCAGGCTTTGGTGAAAGTGAAAGGTTTTCAAAAACTCTTTCTGAAAAAACAAGTTACACATCAAAAAAGATTAAAGACGGCAAAGTGCTTAGAGTTTCAACCACAAAAAAAACAATAGCGTCTTTATTAGGCGGCATTATTAATCCGATTCTTGGGAGCATTGTGATTATTATTTTAATTTCTTTTGTATTTTCAAGAAGACTATCAAAAAATATTGTTGACCCTATAAACAAACTTGATTTAGAAAGACCACTTGAGAATAAACTTTATGATGAGCTTTCACCACTTCTTGTAAAGATAGATAAACAGAATAAAAAAATAAATAATCAAATAGCAGATATTGAAAGCAAAAACAAAGAGATTTCATATATCATGAAAAATGTTAGTGATGGAATAATAGTTTTAAATAAAGATGGGAAAGTAATATCTGCAAATAAAAAAGCTCAGTTGCTTTTTGATTGTAATGATGACGAATACTATTTGGACTTTTGCAGAGATTTAGATTATAAACAAATTGTTGAAAAGGCACTTGGAGGTCAAAAATCAAGTTGTAAACTAGAGATTGAAGAATCAGTTTATAAAATATCTTCAAGCTGCATAAAAACAGAAGATGAGAGTTTTTATGTCTTTTTATTTATTTCAGATATAACAGAAGAAGAACAAGCACAAAAAATGAGAAGAGAATTTACAGCAAATGTTTCTCATGAGTTAAAAACGCCTTTATCATCAATAATGGGAACAGCAGAAATGATGGAGAGCGGGTTAGTGGAACTAGAAGACATACAATATTTTGCAGGTAAGATTTATACAGAATCTGATAGGTTATTAACTCTGATTCAAGATATAATCGAGCTTTCAGAACTAGATGAAGGTCAGCTGAAAATAAGCTTTGAAGATGTTAACCTTAAGGATGTTTGCAATGAAGTTATCATAAAACTTGCTGATAAAGCTAGTGAAAAATCAATTGATTTTGAAACTGATTGTAAAGATGTAGTTGTAAAAGGGTACCCTTCTATACTATATGAAATGATTTATAACCTTTGCGATAACGCTATTTGTTATAACAATGAAAAGGGTTTTATTAAAGTTTCTTGTGGCACAAAGGATGCAAAAGCTTTTATATCAATTGAAGATGATGGAATAGGAATAGATATAAAAGATCAAAATCGTATTTTTGAGCGTTTTTACAGAGTTGATAAAAGTCACTCGAAAGAAACAGGTGGCACAGGTTTAGGATTATCAATAGTTAAACATGGTGCAAATTTACACAATGCGAAACTTGAAGTTGAAAGTAAACTTAATGAAGGCTCAATATTTAGGTTAAAGTTTAATCAATAAAAAGCTTTAAACATTAGGGCAGCTCACTTAGGGATTTTATAAAACAATAAAAATTTAGGGACACCTTCAGTGGTGAGCCAAAGAAACGACTATACAAGAGTAGAGATGCTCTTGTGTGGTCGTTTTTGTTATGATTGGATTAGGGTAGACTCAGTCCTAAATTAGTGCTGTATTGAAAGAGTGAAAGTGAAAATTATGGCAAATGATGTCGTTGACTGTTATGGTTATTTGTAATATAATTTACTCGTGGTCTTGGTTAGACCAGAGCCTAGGAGGTAGTTATGAGATTTGGAGAAATAGTTGCACCAACAATAAAAGAATTATTTGTAGAAAAAATTGAGGGAATGATTTTTTCAGGCAGACTTGTACCAGGTGAGAGAATGCCAACAGAACGAGATTTGGCACAAGAAATGAAGATATCTAAATCTGTTGTTCATGCTGGCATGCAGGATTTGCAAAGGATGGGATTTATAAAGGTTATTCCGCGTAAAGGAACTTTTGTATCTAACTATTATGAAACAGGAACACTGGAAACACTTAATGCGATTTTGAGATATAATGGTGGGCAGTTTGATAAAGCAAATACAGAGTCGTTATTGGAGTTTAGACTTGCACTTGAAGGTGCAGCATTTAAAAAATTTGCAAAAGAACATACGGATGAGGATATTAAAGCCTTGGAAGAAATAGTAGAAGATATAGGGCGTAATTGGAACGAAGACAATGATAATGATTATATTGATGTTGCAAATCGGATCTTTGAGTTTCATCATTTTTTATGTGTACGCAGTCGCAACACGATTTTTCCGCTTGTGCTAAATGCGTTTAAAGATGCAGGCATAATATTTTGGGAAAACTCTGTTCGTATATATGGTAAAGAACAGAGTATAGAACATCTGGAGGTTTTTCTTTCATATATGAAAAAGCGAGATTCTGAAGGTGCAACCAATTATCTTAAACAGGGTTTTGATTATTATCTTTCTAAGATTTAAATTATGATTAAATAAAACATAAAGTAGAAGTATTTAAATGAGTGCTGTAAAAATAAGAATTTATTAGATATCTGTCCATTAAAAAGTGTTGTTACTTTTTAATACCATAAATTTCATCTAATACCATATTTTTAGTGGAAATGTCTATGCTTTTTTTGTAAAAGTATATCTTTGATTATTGATTTTTGATTGAAAATATGTTAAACTTTAAACAAAGATGTGGTTTGACCACAAGCCATTATAAAATGATGGATTTTTACAAATGGGACGGAGGAAAAAGGAAATGAATAATTTTAGGGTTCTTGAAATTAAGAAAAGTGTTTTTGAAGATAACAACAGACAAGCGGATTTAATTAGAGAAGAATTGAAAAAGGAAAAAACTTTTTTGTTAAATTTGATGTCATCACCTGGTTCAGGTAAAACAACAACACTTTTAAAAACAATTTCTGCGTTGAAAGATGAAATTAATATTGGCATTATGGAAGCTGATATTGATTCGGATGTTGATGCTCAAACTGTTTCAAAAACTGGTGTAAAGGTAATTCAATTGCACACAGGTGGTATGTGCCATCTTGATGCAGATATGACAAAGCAAGGTTTAGAAGGTCTTGGAACAGACGGTTTGGATTTTGTCGTTTTAGAAAATGTAGGCAATTTAGTGTGTCCTGCAGAGTTTGACACTGGAGCATCAAAAAATGCAATGATTTTAAGCGTTCCCGAGGGGGACGATAAGCCTCTAAAATACCCGCTTATGTTCTCTATTGTGGATGTTTTATTGATTAATAAAATTGATGCAATGGATTATTTTGATTTTGATTTAGAGGCATGCAAAGAGCGTGTTAAAAAATTAAACCCAAACATTAAGGTTATTCCAATATCTGCAAAAACAGGTGAGGGAATTGATGAGTGGGCAGATTGGATTCGTACTGAAGTAAAAAACTGGAATGAAAATTAAGTATTATATTTAAATTATAAATATGGGGGAAATAATAATGGCAAAAGAAAAAGTGTTGGAACTTGCTAATCACATTGGCAGAAGAAAGAGTACAGACAAAAATGCTTACAATGTGACTGATCCAGAATATAGGATTTTGGAACCTGTTGTAACAGATGAAATGGCGGAGGTAGGTCTTTGCTTGGAGTTTCGTTCTCCAATAACAGCTCAGCAGGTGGCAGACAAATGTGGTAAACCTGTTGAAGAAGTTACAAAAATACTTTGGGATTTAGCAATGGCTGGTGTATGCTTCATTAATGAAAAAAATGGTGTTGATGAGTATTGGTATGACACTTGGATTCCTGGCGTTATGGAAATGATGGCAAACAATAAGGAAAATGTGGAAAAATATCCACAAATTGCTAAAGCTTTTGATGATTATGGTAAAGTTAGAGGTTCAGCAACAGCAGGAATTATACCTGTTGGTAAAGGCCTTATGCGTGTTATCCCTATTGAAACAGCTATTTCAGGCGATACAAGAAAAGCGTCGTATGAGGAAGTATCAAAGTACATAAATGATAACGATATTTTCTCTGTTTCAGATTGTGCTTGTCGTACAGCAAGAGAAGCAATGGGTGAAGGATGCGGGCATCTCAAAGAGGATATGTGTATTCAGATGGGACACGCTGCGGAATACTATATCCGTACAGGTAGAGGCAGAGAGGTTACTCGTGAAGAAGTTTTTGAAATTATACATAGAGCAGAAGAAAACGGCTTGATGCATCAGATTCCCAATTTAGATGGCTCTGGTAAAACACATGCTATTTGTAATTGTTGTGGATGTAGTTGCTTCTCTTTGAGGAGTGCATCATTGTTTAAAAATACAGATATGGTGCGTTCAAACTATGTTGCAGAGGTTGATAAGGATAAGTGCGTTGCATGTGGAGAATGTGTACAATATTGTCCAACTAATGCTTTAACACTAGGTAGAAAATTATGTGAAGCTGTTC
>RZYX01000302.1 GCA_009930155.1 Clostridia bacterium
GTTCTTTTATACTTCCCATAATCTGCAATATTTAAGATTAAAATTTAATTTCATAATCAGGTAATGCCTCTACTGCTTTCTTTTTAAGCTCATCAATCACCCGGGTATACTTTTCTGTATGCTTCAAGCTGCTGTGTCCTAAAGTGCTGCTAACGGTCTTTATATCGGGCCTTTGGGGGCTTGTTAATAGGTTGACGGCAAAGGAATGCCGGGCACAGTGCCATGTTATATGTTTGGGAATACCCGCCCGTTTTACCCATGCTTTTACTGTTTTGGCTGTACCCTCAAAACTTGGCAATTCAAAAACAAGCTCATCAGGCTCCCCCATCTCCCCCAATATAGCTCTGGCCGTCTGGTTGAGGTCTACAATAACGGGTTTACCTGTCTTTTGCTGGTCTATGGATAATTTCCCCGTTGCTGCATCAATGTATTTATATTTCAATTCCTTTACATCACAGAATCTTAAACCTGTACAACAACTAAATATAAATGCCCTTTTAATATTGGAGTTTTTACATGGTGTTTTTGCTAATAGGGCTATTTCTTCATTGGTTAATATATCTTTTCTCAACCCCTCAACTGTACTACATTTTACCCCATCAGCCGGGCTTTTTGATATTATTCCGGTATCAACTGCATTTTTAAGGATCTTTTTAAATCGCTGATAATAACCGTGAGCACCCTCTCCAGTACTATGATTTTCCAAATACTCAACAAAACCGGCAATCATTATTTTATCAATCTGTGAGAAAAGCAATTTACCCGGGTTTTTAGTAGGGTGTTTTTCTTCAATAAAGGATCTGAATCTATTTATTGCACCGGTTATCATTCTAATATCCTTTTTTGTGTAATCAGCTTGATACTTGTCTGCAAAAGCAAAAAAACTAACATTCTTTCTAACCGGCACTACTTCCCCGTACGCTGTATGGATTAACTCGCTTTCCCGCTTTGTTCTGATAGTTTCTGCAAGCTCCAAAGTTTCTTTATTTTTCTGTCTATCTATCGGGGTTCTGGGTTTAGCCAAAATATAGAGTTTTAAAAACTCATAGCTTCTTATCCCATCCCGATATATATCAAGATAAAGAGAGAGGCTTCCACTTTCTAACGGTTTTTCCCTCAATGTTACATTATTCTTTTTTGTCCCCTTTCTCATGGTAATTGCTTTTGTTATCCTTTTCTTGCAAATATAGTAACAAGTTTGGGATTCAACCATACAACGAGTAACAAAATAGTAACAAAGAACAACAAAATAAAGGCTAACAAAAGTAATAATCTGAAAGTGTTAATATTTTATATGCCTGAATATCAATACTTTTATATTCTTATTTTTTCTCATGTTTTCATAGTTATGTACCGGCTCTGGGTACCATAACCCAAATAGAAAGCCTGTAAATGAAACATTTACAGGCTTTTCTTTTTTCAACCACCAGGTTTGATTTACAGATAAAAACTCAACTCAGATTCTATGAAAAAGGGGATCATGACCAAATTCTGGGTCTAAGCATAAATTTTGCATAATCTGTACAGGAAGAATTTAATGTCCGTTACTCCTCTAAACTGTCTTCTGACGTCTTTTATTTTAGCATTAAAGGATTCCGCAGCTGCATTTGTACTTCTGGATTGAAAGTAGTTTACAAT
>RZYX01000303.1 GCA_009930155.1 Clostridia bacterium
TCCTCCGTGTGTAATGGTGTTGTGGTAACTTCATTTTACACGAAAAATCTTTTATGGGCTATTTTTATTTGTCGCACTTCATTTTACAATCTATCATTTAAAAACTCTTTTAATTGGAATAATTTTAGTATTTTTAATATTAATTTCAATAGTTGTATTTGTAGCTTCAAACAATGTTGTTAAACCTTTAAAACAGCTTGCTGTCGCAGCAGATAAAATTTCAGAAGGAAACCTTGATGTTAATTTAAATATAAAAACTAAAGATGAAACCCGCCTTGTAGCTGATTCATTTAACAAAACAGTTATAAAATTAAAGGACTACATCTCATATATTACCGAAATTTCTCAATTATTAAATCAAATTGGTGAAGGCGACTTAGCTTTAACCTTCAAACAAGCTTACGACGGTGATTTTGCAATTATAAAAGACTCATTGCTTAACACCTCTGAAATGTTGAATAGCACTCTATATGAATTTAATGTTGCATCTGACCAAGTTGCAAGCGGTTCAAATCAAGTTGCTTCCGGTGCACAGGCACTTTCACAGGGCGCAACTGAGCAGGCAAGTTCTATTGAAGAACTCTCTGCAACCGTTAATGAAATTACAACTCAGATAAAAGAAACAGCAGAGAATGCTGAAAAAGCAAAACAAATTTCAATAGATGCCAGTGTTGCAACAAATCAAAGCCAGCAGCAAATGGAAAAAATGATAGCTGCAATGAATGAAATCAGTAACACCTCCAATGAGATTGGTAAAATTATTAAAAACATTGATGACATTGCATTCCAAACCAATATTCTTGCACTCAACGCTGCTGTTGAGGCTGCTCGTGCAGGTTTGGCTGGAAAGGGATTTGCCGTTGTTGCTGAGGAAGTTCGTAACCTTGCTGGAAAATCCGCAGAAAGCGCAAAGATAACTGCTACTTTAATAGAAAGTTCTCTTAATGCAATAAATAATGGTTCAAAAATTGTTTCCGATACAGCTAAGTCCTTAGAAGATGTTGTTATAGGTTCTAAAAATTCTTCAGAAGTTATACAATCTATTGCAGATGCAAGCATAGAGCAATCACAATCTATTGCCCAAGTTAATATCGGTATAGGACAGATTTCTGATGTTGTTCAAACCAACAGTGCTACGGCAGAAGAAAGTGCAGCTGCAAGTGAGGAATTGTCTGGACAAGCTCAGATGCTAAAAGAATTAATAAGTAAATTTAAGCTAAAGAATACAACTCAAACTGATTCTGCATCTGAATCATATTCTAACACTCCATTTTCATCAAGTTCCTATTCAGAAGATTTTAGCGGTAAAAAATCAAATTTTAAATCCAATACTACATTTATAGATTTATAATAAGAGTTGTTCCATAAATAAAACCACCAGTTGAACTGGTGGTTTTACTCTACCCCTATAAAAAATTGTTGCGAACTTAGCTCCTAACCGGAGCACTAAATGTTTAATTCCACATTACTATCTAAAGCAGCCGCTTAAAGTGGCTGTTTTATTTTGCCTACTTATTCTTGAGCCCTTTTAATTAATATATATTCCTTCATACTAACCTGATCATTTAAATAATCTTATTAAAGATAATTTCTTATATGTTATACTATTAATTTATTATTAAATACTACTATATAT
>RZYX01000304.1 GCA_009930155.1 Clostridia bacterium
TCATACGGCTCAGCATTCAATTGTTCACTGGCCTGCCCGCGCAGCACCGCGTCAAATACTTTTTCCAGTAATTTCGCCACCCCGTTCTCCCGATTTCCAAGCATAAGGTCTTTAAGAATTTCGTCTTCCAGTGTAAGATGTACTTGAGCCATGATCTCTTTCCTTTCAGTTTTTAGTTTCGTCAAAACTTATTATACCGAAAGCGAGCTCGTGGCTCTTTTTTTATTTCTCAATTTACACCAAGTATACGGACTTTATCCACCAATGTAAACATTTTCTTTGTCAAACACCAGTTCATATGGGCTGTTATATAGCTTGTTCATGATAATAATATTTTCAATAAAGATTCTGACATTGCCGTTTGCTGCTACGTCAAAGCGTTTCATTGATTCTTCAATTCTTCTTTCTCCAAACTTTCCTATTTTATCGCCGGCACCAAGTAATGTTTCATTAATGTTTGATCTGTTTATTACCGGAATCTTTGACGCAACTCCACCTGCCAACTTGTTGGCATTTGATAATCCGTTCAACAAATGAGACTCAATTGAAGATTTTGCTAATTCTTCTTTACTACTGTAACAAAGAGTAAATAGCTCGCGATAATTGTATGAATAATCTTCGATTTTTTGAACAATGCCATTAAGATAAGCTGAGTCAAAATTTTCAAGCAGCATTACTTCTAAAAAAGAAGAAAAAGCGAACAGGTATAATGCAAGTTGGTAATCTTCTAACTCCGATTTTGTTTTTTCAAACTTTTTTTTCACGTCTTGGTCTCTATGGAATAGGGTCTTCTTACCAATACCTGAAGCTATTTGGGTCTTGAAAAAATCAATTTTTCTTTCAGCAGCCTGTTTGATATCAAGTGCTTTAATATGATTAGCAGATTTATATTTATCATTGTTCCAATTATATTTGTAATTGTTCAATATATCCGCCAAAAACATCAGATCACCCTTAAGCTCCGATCTTTCTTTCTGAACAAGAAAATTAAGAATTTCTAATTGCGTTTCTTGGATAGCATCTAGTTTTTTATCAATATTAGCTAGTGCTACAGCCATAAAAAGCATAGCAGGATTACACACCATGGGATTTAATACAGCTTGACCTGAAATTTGATTATTAGCATTCATTACTGTTCCCAAGTTTCCTGAGCCATTTACAAATTCTGCTAGATGACCACTTTTAGGAACAGTTACTCTATATAAACCGCTTCCTGCGCCGCCTCCATTGACAACTTGTGAAAATGCTGCAGCGAGCGGTTCAAAAGCAACACCGAGTGCTGGTACTCTTGATAAAGGCAATTTTACATGTCTTGTCATATCCGTTTGTTTATTCACAATGACGGGGTGTAATTCAACGTCAGCCATTGATCTCATTAACTGATTTTTTCTATCCAACAACTCATTTTTTGACTCAACATTCTCAATCATTATAATGCCCTCACTATTGTTTCTAACTGTGTTGGGAATAAAACACTCATATTTAACGATTAACCTTCGTCCATGCTTATTATCAAACATAATATTATTAATGACAACAACATTGGTGATCAAATTGCGTAATTATTTCTCAAGAAATATGAGGACAATGTACGGAAGCCAAGCTTTTTCATTATAGTAATAGCCTATCCCTACGA
>RZYX01000305.1 GCA_009930155.1 Clostridia bacterium
ACATTTTTTTAACGTACCCCTTGAAGATGTGTTTGGCTATGAAAACGCATAGCAGTGTCAGCGTTCTATTCTGATAAAAAATTGTCAGCAAAACCAATAATCATACCATAAGAACCGACCGGCTCAGTGGTTACCGAGATCTTTATAGACACTCTCAATCTCCGAAATATCAAATTCTAGGCTACTTTCAAAAGTTATATTCCCGTCCCGTATCCCCAGCCATAGAAAAAGACCGAGTTTTTGCTCGGTCTTTTTCTATAACTTGGTTGGTCGGGCTTCAAACCCCCGAGTGCACATTCGGGGGTGAGAACTGCCTGACGGCAGTTCGCAAGGCGATGTCACAAATGAGCTGTGCTCATTTGACTGACTCGCGGGGTCGCCAAAGGTGACCGAATCCCTCCACTCCAGCCATGAAAAACAGAGTCCATTTGGGCTCTATTTTTCATATCTAGGCTAAATATAAACAAACAAAAAATTATTTATTAACATCGACGGCTTTTAAAAAAGCAAGGTCTCTATTTAGACAATTCTGTAAATATAATTCTGGCGGGTTAGGTACTGATTCTATAAGACTAATTGCCTCTGAAACAGGTACCCATAAAACAATTGTACTTTTTTCTGATTCATCCTCATCGCCAGCTAGAACAAATGAACCTTTTTCCCCAACAAGCTTTAAAATATAACCCCAGGCTTCGCTTAAAATATTTTTATTTTTTCGGTATTCAAGAGTGGTTCCAATGTATTTTATTATTTCAACATCACAGCCAGTTTCTTCTTTACACTCACGAATAATTGCTTGCTCATATGTCTCATCATCATTAGCTCCACCTCCAGGAATGCTGTAATAACCCTTATCCTGCGTGAAAAGTAAAGCGATATTGTTATCCGTATCAAAAACAATTCCCCGAGTAGAACGTTTGTGCTGGAGTTGTTTTGCTTCATCATCTGAAACATTTTCTTGATTAAAAGATGCTAATAAATTCATAAAATTATCATATCATGGTATATTTAACGATCCCTATTTGTCCCATTGTATATTCGATGTACCCAACCCATATCCCCAGCCACGTAAAGCATAATCTTTGTGGCCAGTTTTTGTACCTCTACAAAAAGAAATCGACTTTCTAAGCCATGGCGTATTTGGTCAAAAAATAATTATTGTTTAGGCAATCTTGTTTTTATAGACAGGCTAATTATAAAAAACGCAAGACTCAGAATGAAAAATCCCAAGAACCAACTTCGATCCGTTGCGATAAGTGTTATAGTGCCGGCTGCAAAAAAGATAACGTAGGTAATCGTAAATAAAATTCTTGACATTGTAGTGTTGCTCATGTGTATATTTTAGCGTTTTAATTACATTAATGCCATAGAAGGCAACGACTCGTTTACTTATCGCGCAATGTGATGATCAACCCTGAGCGTGCAAGTACGACAAATAAATGCGTGTTACGCAACTGAGATAATTTCAACATCTTCATATATGCAGTCTATATCGCGTATATCAAAATCAAGACTATCTTCAAAAGTTATATTCCCATCCCTCATCCCCAGCCAAATTTAGTAACAGAGACAAAATGTTCCAAAAACTGGAACATTTTTATTTTGCGGAAAGTTCGTATCTGTTAATTGGGGTTC
>RZYX01000306.1 GCA_009930155.1 Clostridia bacterium
TTAATGGACAGTGCTTGCATGCAGGGCTTATTGGCTTTAAGCATCCCAGAACAGGAGAATATATAGAAATTTCAAGCGAGCTTCCAGAGAGTTTTGAAATTTATTTAAATAAAATAAAAAACAGATAATATATGATTGATTAAATATTATTTTTATTTGTTTAATAGTATTTATAACTTTAAAAATCAAATAATTTATTTATAATAATTTTTTTATTATTTAGGAGGAACTATGGATTTGGATTTGAAAAGGCAGTTGCAAATTAATGCCTGTAAAGCAAGAATAGGAGTAATAGAGGGCACTTTTTGTGCACAGTCAGGTCATCCTGGCGGCTCTTTATCTATAACCGATATTTTGACATACCTTTATTTCGTTGAGATGAATATAAATCCTAAGGAACCAAAATGGTGCGACAGAGATCGTTTTGTATTGTCAAAAGGTCACACAGCTCCTGCACTTTATAGTGTGCTTGCACTTCGTGGCTTTTTTCCATTTGATGAAATAAAGACATTGCGTAAAAGCAATTCAAGGCTTCAAGGTCATCCAAGTATGCATATGACACCTGGTATTGATATGAGCACAGGTTCGCTTGGACAGGGAATATCTGTTGCAGTTGGTATGGCGCTTGGCGCAAAGCTTGCTGGCAAGGATTACAGAGTATATACAGCACTCGGTGATGGAGAAATCGAAGAGGGACAAGTTTGGGAGG
Organism: Clostridia bacterium; assembly: GCA_009930155.1. Next base: position 710 of record RZYX01000306.1, read on the forward strand.
CTGCAATGTTTGCATCAGCAAAAGGACTTGATAATCTTGTTGCAGTAATTGATAATAACAACCTCCAAATAGATGGCACATTAGAAGAGGTTAATTCACCTTACCCAATTCCTGAGAAATTTGAGGCATTCGGTTGGAATGTAATTGAAATAGATGGACATGATTTTGAAAGTATTGATTTAGCATTCAAAAAGGCAAAAAAATTAAAAGGTAAGCCAACGGCAATTATCAGTAAGGGCATAAAGGGTAAGGGCGTATCGTTTATGGAAAATAATGGCTCATGGCACGGTAAAGCAACGAACGCAGAACAATATAAGCAGGCTATGAATGAGCTCAATAATACACTTTCAGAGTTGGAGGCATAAGTAATGGCGGAAGTTATAAAGGCAGCAACTCGAGATGGTTATGGTAATGCTTTGCTTGAGTTGGGGAAAACAAATGACAAAGTAGTAGTAATGGATGCTGATTTGGCAGGAGCAACAAAAACAGGTGTTTTCAAAAAAGCATATCCAGAAAAATTTTTTAATGCAGGTATAGCAGAGAGCAACCTTATGGGCGTTGCAGCAGGTCTTTCTCTTTCAGGTTATACAGTGTTTGCAAGTACATTTGCTATGTTCGCAGCAGGAAGAGCTTTTGAGCAGGTAAGAAACTCAATAGGATATCCACATCTTAATGTTAAGATAGCAGCGACTCATGCAGGAATATCAGTTGGTGAGGATGGCGCAAGCCACCAGTGCTGTGAAGATATAGCTTTGATGCGAACAATTCCAGGTATGGTTATAATAAATCCTGCAGATGATGTTGAGGCAAAAGCGGCAACTATTGCAGCAGCAGAATATGATGGCCCAGTATATTTGAGATTTGGTCGCTTGGCAGTGTCAAGAATTTTTGATGAAAGCACATACAAGTTTGAGTGGGGTAAAGGC
>RZYX01000307.1 GCA_009930155.1 Clostridia bacterium
GAACAGTTGCAACAAAATCAACAGCCGTTTTTCGCTTTACAGGGCTTAGAAGTTTTTTGAGTTTACATCCTTAAGAATTGCGTTATCAAGGCTCAAATCCGCAACCAATCGTTTTAGCCTTGCATTTTCTTTTTCCAGTTCCTTAAGCCTTTTAGCATCTGAGGTATCCATACCACCGTACTGCTTTCGCCAACGGTAGTAGGTGTTAAGAGGAATCTCACAATGCCTAGCAGCCTCCTCTGCCGAACGGCCTTGACCGCACAGAACCTCCATCTTGCGCAAGATCACAATGATTTGCTCCGTAGAATACTTTTTTCTTGCCATGTTAGTAAACTCCTTTTGGCTCTCGCCTTATTATATCATTACTAACATTCGAACTGGTTCAATTTTGTGGGGGCATATCACAATGAAGGTGAGCGATTTACCTTTAATCCAAAATGGCATAATAATGCTTATTTACTAATTCAACTTCGTTTTATAAATATATTAAATTATGTAATTGCTACAAACAATTTGAGTTTATATTTATATTTATTATACCAATAATCTTTATAGATTCAATATGTTTTTAAAAATTAATACAAATAATTCTACAAATGTTTCTTTGTTTTCTATAAATGAAGGTGTCTAGTTTTTCGTCCGGTATTCAGCATTTTAATGATTTCTTCCTTACTGTAGTCAGCAAGCTTCATTCTACATAGCTTCGATAGGGCTAATTCTTACAAATAGCATTCTTATTTTCTTTTGGCACCCTAAATTCTAGCACCCGATTTGGCACCCTTTTATTTCGATATAGACTGAAAGTTGAATAAGTTGCGAAAGATATTTTACAAAATGTATGATATAAACGGCTCAAAAGTGTCAAAAGTGCTTGAAATAGCACAGAATGAAAGTTGTTAGACATAACTATCTTGCCTCCTAAGTGAAAGACAAGTAATTAGAATCTGCGCAGGAACACCAAAAATAACCGTAGCCTTTGCAAGAAGCTGTCGGTTTTTTTCGACCGAAAAAATTTCTAATAATGTTCCCTATCCACACTTCATTTTACAACATTCCCCAAAGACGGTATGAGTTGTTTTCCAAGTTTGTCTTTTCGGGTTTTGAAGTGCCAATAAGTCCCTTTTGAGATTTTGAAGGGTGAAAATAAGGCTTTTTAGGCTGTTTTTGCCCTATTTTTGTTTAACAGCGGACAGACAAACGAGGGTTTCAAGATGCTTTGTTTGAGCAAACATATCATAGGGTTGGAACGAAAGGTTTTCTCCACCTAGGTTATGAATATCTCTCGCAAGTGTTGAAGGATTGCAGGAAATATAGACTATTTTTAGATTCAGATGAGTTGATCTAAGAGAATTTATTGTATTAATGAGCTTATCTGAAAGTCCTTTACGAGGTGGGTCAAGGAGAAGGCAGATTGAGCAAGCAGGATCAAGCCTGGGTATAACTGAAGGGAGAACTTCTGCACAATCTCCGCAAATATTTGTTGCTTGAGATGATATATCGTTGGCTGAATAGAGATTATTTGCATCTTCTATAGCTTCGGGGATTTCATCTATATTGATTATATGGGCTCCCATTTTTGCCATTATGGCGCCCATAAGTCCTACTCCACTGTATGCATCAATTACTGTAATTG
>RZYX01000308.1 GCA_009930155.1 Clostridia bacterium
CTTCCTGACGTGTTTTAACCGTTTCAATTACTTTAGCGGTTGAAGTAATAGGCTTTACTACTGGAACATCCTCTGTTTTTATTGGTTTTTCGATTGGCAATTTGGAAGTAGTAGGGTTTACTGGCAAAATAGGGGCGGATTTAATTGGCTTATCTGCTACATTGCCACTGTCATAAGAACAGTAGAGGTCGCCTTTTTTAAATTTATCAGTAGCTTCTATGGCTTCTTGTAAAGATTCATCCGAAGTTGTAAGCATTCCTCCGTTAAGAGTTCCACCAACTCGAAAACCATTTACAAATTCAACACTTATAATAGCATCTCCTTTTTTGATGCGTGTTGAGTATCTTGCATATAATTTACTTCTGTATGTTTTCGTGCGTGCCATTGTTTTATTTTTTAAGTAGTAAAATTAAGCCGTGAACGAATCCACGGCTTAATTTACAAAGGTTATACAGCTAATTTAATGATTGCATGAGCAGGAGCATTTTTAAGGATAAGACAAGATGTTTCTGTTAATGTCTTAGCATCAACGTCTCCACCTCCACTTTCACGAATACCAGGCAAATCTTCCATAGCCATTTCTTTACGAACTCTCCGTTGTAAGTTTGGTTGGTCGATTATAATAGCGTGGTCACTTAATCCCATTTCACGAAGCCCTTGATGATGATAAATCATAAAGTCACCAAATACAGTTTCCATGCGTTTGAATTTAATACCTAAAATTTCTACTGGAGAACTATTAGCATTAAGTTGTTTTTGAGCCTGTGTACTATTTGCAAGACGTGTCATAAAATCACTACCAGCAAACATAATACGTTGCTCGGAACCATTATTGCCATCAAATACTTTTTGTCCCCATTCTGTGAAGAATAAGTTGAAGTCGTCAGAACTACCATACTCAATAACATTAGTAATATAACGCATGATACCGTTTGTTTTATATATAGTACGTTTACGTGTTGGGTCCACAAATTCACTTCCTACACCATTAATGAAAGAAAATTCCATTGTTCTACGTAAGTCGAAAAGTGCTTTTTGTTCAACGTTTTGTAAATTCCATTGTACTTCTTTTAACTGCTCTTGGCTAAAACGTGTTTGTTTAACCATCGCCATAAACTTTTGGCAGTAGTTAAATTGGTCTTCTGGAACTTGTCCGTAAGGTTCACAGCTATTAGCTTCTTCATCAAATGCAGGAGCAAAACGGTAAATCTTAGTAGATGCACTAATAACAGGACAAACATTGTCAGTCGTATTAATTGCATACAAACCTAATTTAGAAGTGCTACGGTCAACGGTAGATACATACAAAGATAATGGTTGAGAAGATAAAACACCAGTCATGGTTGGAATTTGAACCTCATCACCGACACGCCACATATCAATATTTGACACCTTTAAATTTCTAATTTTATTGCTTGAGGCAGGGTCTTGACTTTCGGCAACATCTTCGACAGAGATTGTGTCTGCTTCATAAAATCGAACTTTCCACGCACCTACTTTTCGAGTGGAAGTGGCTCTACGTGTGAACGTGTCGACAGGAGCAAGGTACGGAGCGATGTCTGCAATATCCTTATCTATATCATCTAAGATAAAATTAGGAGCGTTTGGATCGCTTTTCATTAAGTC
>RZYX01000309.1 GCA_009930155.1 Clostridia bacterium
AAGCAATAGAGCTGCAATCAGAGCTACCAATATTGAGATACAGAAGTTAGAAAAGGAATTGCGTGACTTAGACGGACTAGGCACCGGTGGAAGCATGATTAGTAATTGGGTGGCTCCGTTAAAGAACTTAATTAACCCTCTTACAATGGCAGCAGCCGGCACCTATGCACTAACAAATTATGTGCGCTCTAGCAAAGATGCATATTTGGAAGAGTCAATTGAGGTTGCGAAGCTGCAACAAATCATGTCAAATACAATGGGGGTTAGGGGCGACGAAATCAATAGTATTTTAGACTTAACAGCTGCACAACAAAAATTGGGCATAATTGGCGATGAAATACAGCTTACAGGCGCTCAAGAGCTATCAACATACCTTACCCAAAAAGAAAGTCTCGAGAAGTTACTGCCAGCTATGAATGATATGTTGGCTCAACAATATGGATTGAATGCAACTCAAGAAGAAGCGGCCAATATTGGTATGATGTTGGGTAAAGTGATGCTCGGACAAACTGGCGCATTAAGCAGATACGGATATTCATTTACAGAGGCACAAGAAAAAATATTACAAACTGGCACTGAAGCTGAGAGAGCAGCAGTGCTGTTTGATGTTGTTAACGAAGCTGTTGGAGGTGTTAATGAGGCTCTGGCACAAACGCCAGAGGGTAAACTAAAACAGCAGGCAAATAACATGGGTGATCTGCAGGAACGTGTGGGAAAATTAGCAATAGCTGCCGAGTCTGCGTTTACACCTGTTATTTCTGCCCTTGGCGTGATAATGGACGAAGTACTCACATTTTTTGAGGCAAATCAGGCTAAAATACAACTATTTGTTACCAAGGTAGGTAATGTTCTTATTAAAACATTTAACAACTTATGGAAAGTGCTAAAATTCGTTTATCAGTCTGTTGAATGGCTAATGGTCAATTTAATATCTGGCAATCCTATTTTTCAGGCAATTGGTGCAACAATAATTGCTATGGGTGTGGGCGTGGCTGTATATAACGGCTACGTTAAATTAGCAGCAGCATATACAAATTTGTGGACGGGAGCACAAAATTTATTAAATATCGCCATGGACGCAAATCCAATCGGTTTGCTAATTGCCGCAATTGCGGCTCTAGTGGCTCTTGTTGTACTAGTTATTGCAAAGTATAACGAGTGGGGTGCAGCACTTAGCTTTTTAGCTGGTCCTTTTATGGTAATAATTAACATCGTTATGGCATTGCGTCGCAATTGGGATAAAATAAAGGAAGCATTTAGTGATGGAGGCATAATTGAGGGTATAAAAAGAATAGGTCTAGTATTACTCGATGCGCTGTTATATCCAATACAACAGTTGCTTGATATGGTTGCACAGATACCAGGAGTCGGAAAAATTGCCGGCAACATATCCGACAAAATTGCCAAAATGCGTAAAAATCTTGATCTGGTTGATCCACCCAAAAAAGAAGAGTCAACTATTGAAGATGATATAAAGGCAGAAATGGACAAGATCCTTGGTGGTGATGGTACTAGTTTAGATTTCAACAAAGAAACAACCGAAAATATAGTTACAGGCGGTGCTCGCAGTACGAATATAACTATCAATTTTAAAAATTTAATTGAAACCATTATGTTTAATGGCAC
>RZYX01000310.1 GCA_009930155.1 Clostridia bacterium
GTGATGTTAAGCGTATCATAGAAGAAACTCAGCGTATGACGCACGAAGCAGTTGCATTAAACATAAAACAATTGACACTTAAAGCTATGAACAGATTGGATAAATTAATAGATTCTCCTGTTGATGCGGTTGCACTTAATGCGGTTAAAGATGTTTTAGACAGAGCTGGTCATAAACCTAAAAATGAAATTAAAATAGATAAAACTGTTACAACAATAGAAGAGAAGTTAAAGAGTATTATTGATGTGACTCTTGAAGATACTATTATCGAGGGAGAATTTAAAGATGCAGAATAAAAATCCTGGCTTAACAAAAGAGCAATTGTTTTACTATAAGTTAAAATATGACAGACGTTGGTATATAGAGAATTTTCTGCAAATCAAAACAAAGAGTGCTGAAATTGCACCATTTAAGCTAAACGCCGCTCAACGCATAGTTATGGATATTATCGAAGAAGATGAAAAAAATAACATCCCTAAACGATATATCGTATTAAAAGCACGACAAATGGGTTTGAGTACTTTGTTTGAAGGGTTGATATTTCAAGATACAGCTAATAATGAAAATAAAAATGCACTCATCATTGCACACGAAGAGGCAGCATCACAAAACCTTTTTGGTATGAGTAAGTTATTTTACGAAAGACTGCCAGAGCCAATACGACCTATGAAAAAATACAGTAATGGTAAGGTATTAAGTTTTGAAAATCCAGAGAATGATGACAACGTTAAGTTAGAAAATCCAGGACTTAAAAGTAAAATAAGTATAGCAACAGCTGGAACTGGCGAAGTTGGACGTTCTGCAACAATACACTCTTTGCACGTATCAGAGTTGGCATTTTTCCCTGATGCGAAAACAACAATGCTTGGTTTGTTACAATCTGTGCCAGATGTTCCAAACACTATGGTTGTCTTAGAAAGCACAGCAAATGGTGTTGGTGATTATTTTCATGAGATATGGCAGAAAGCAGTTAAGGGTGAGAATGAGTTCACACCAATATTTCTTCCTTGGTTTACAGACCCTGGATATACACGTAATTTTAAAAGCGATGTTGAAAAACAAGTATTTGTCGAATCAATAGATACACCATATGTAGATGTTGAAGGTAAAGAACACAGAACATATGAGTATCAGTTAAAAGAAAAATACAATTTAACATATGAGCAATTAAATTGGCGTAAATATGCAATTGAAAATAAATGTCAAGGTGACGCTGATTTATTTATGCAAGAATACCCATCAACACCAGAAGAAGCTTTTATAGCGACTGGAAGACCAAGGTTTGACAGGAAAGCATTAAGTAGTTATCAGACTGTAACAAAGCCTCCAATTATGCGTGGTTATTTGATGGAAAAAGATGGTGTTGTTAAATTTAACGAGGACGCTAAAGGGTATATTAGTATTTGGAAAAAACCAGACCCATCGTGCACATACTGCATTGGAGCTGACGTTGCAGAAGGCTTAATCAATGGCGACTATTCGTGTGGTATTGTTAGTGAAAGCAATTCTTTTGATTTTGTTGCTATGTGGCACGGTCACATTGACCCTGATTTATTTGGCAGCGAATTAGTTAAACTTGGGAACTATTATAATAACGCTTATATAGGTGTTGAAAGTAATAACC
>RZYX01000311.1 GCA_009930155.1 Clostridia bacterium
CAACCATAGTATCGAAGCTAGCTTGACTTGTCAGACCCCATTTTTTTTAATTAAGCCGATTTTTATATTGATCCACACAAAGCATTTGTTAATAACACTCTTTTGTCTTCTATTATCGCACATATTAACGCAAAGAGCACAATGTCTTTTGGTTCAAAGATATTCATGCAAGAGAAAAAAGAAAATAATCTCATTAATTTTAAGACCGTCAAAATCAACGTAAATAAGACGTTATACCAAGGACAATATCTTTTCTTGTTCACAGCGAATGTTTTTTTTAAAGAGATAATCCATGAATTTGAAGAGCTGAGCCAAAATGTAGTGTTTGTTGATAATGAAAATACTGAAAAAGGAGAAAAAATAACATTATCAACATTCGCTTAGGTTTATTTCTTTGTTTAATGATGAGTTGGGGCGCATATTAAGAGTTGCTTGCAAAAGCAGGTTAGGAAAAGTTTTATTTACTCCAACCGTAAAACCACTTCGCTTTAGGGAGTGGATATAAGGTTGAAAAGCTTTAGCTTTTAGTGGGGTGTGTCTTGTTGCTGAATGTATTGCTTGACAATTTCCAAAGGTGCACCGCCCACACTTCCTGCAAAATAGCTTCTATGCCACAACGCAGAGCCATCACCCCAATATCTCTTTTTAACATCAGGCATATCTCTTCTTAGTAAACGGCTAGAGCGACCTTTGAGATTGTTTACAATCACCGAAATAGCCCATTTAGGCGGATATTGAATAAGTAAGTGAACATGATTTCTCTCACCGTCAAATTCTTCTAATGTTCCGCCCATTTCTTCCATCGTCTCTTTGAAGACAGTTCGCAGATACTCAATGTGTTCACCTGTTAAAATATTGTATCGGTACTTTGTGACAAATACTAAATGCGCATGAAGTAAATGTGTTGCATGTCGTGATTTTTGGATTTCCATAAATACACACCTTTTAATAATATGTTGATATTTTACCATAAATTAGATATAATTACGAATACACACCATAAATGAAAGGAGAAGTTTTGAAAGCTGTAAAAGTTCGTTTGTATCCAAACGCTGAACAACAACATATCATTGCTTCTCAAATCGGTGCTGTACGCTATGTGTATAATAGAACCCTCGCTCTTAGAATCTTTGCCTATAAGAAATTTGGGTTAAAGATTGGCAAGTTTGATTTAATCAAACATATCACTAAGCTAAAAGACCGTGAAAAGACATCATGGCTAAAAGAGGCTGATTCACAAGCTCTTCAACAATCCGTTGCCAATATGGATAGTGCCTATAAGCACTTCTTTAAAGGTGGTGGGTTTCCTAAGTTCAAAAGCAAACATCATTCAAGACAAAGTTTTCAATACCCTCAAAGGGTTAAAATTGAAGATAACAAGATTTACCTCCCAAAAGTGGGTTGGGTAAAGTGCAAAGGTCTTAGAAATGATGTGAGCGGTAAAATCAAAACAGTTACAGTAAGCTATGAAGCTTACCAATATCACGCTAGTATCTTGTTTGATGAGGGTGAAAAAGTAATTCAGCCAAACACAAATGGTAAAGTTGTTGGTATTGATGTGGGTGTATCGCTTGTTGTTGCCGATAGCGATGGAAACAGGGTTAAGCCTCTTGAATTAATC
>RZYX01000312.1 GCA_009930155.1 Clostridia bacterium
ATATTGTCCAGACACCACCAGTGCTGTTTTCAATTATATTTTCAAAAGTGTCGTCTGATGTGTCAAAACAGAAGTTGTTAAAACTGTCTTCACTCACAAACTCATTAAGACCTGCCGATTGTGTTCCGCTTGTGTCCACGACAGGATTATCCGAAAGTTCCCAAGCCCTTCCGTCCGTTGACGAATTTGAAACTTCTCCACTCTCTTTCAGATAGTAGCAATCCTCAATAGTCCCAAGATATTCGTCTGTGTCAGACTCTCCAGTTGCTTGAAGGTTGCCCTCAAAATAGGTGTGCAAATTGCTTGCACCATAGATTTTGCTTAAAGAATATGAAGTGTAAATAAAGCCAGTGTCCGTCATCTCATAGACAAATCCACTAGAAATTGGATTGAAAGCCGAAGTTGAACCAGAAGAAGTGTAGTCCGACACAACTTTTGCAGTTGATGCACAGAAGATATAAGAACCATTCAAATTGATGTTTGAATAGCAGTCTTCAATATAGTTTGAGTTGAGATACACAAAGCCTGCGATTGTCCCATTTGAGAAGATTCCACCGCCAAGTTTTCTGTTGTCAGAAGCATTTGTGGCAGTGCTTGCCTCTTCCCAACCAGCCACATAAGAACCATAAATATATCCGTTGTTTGTCACAACAAATCCGCCAGTATGAATAATCTTTGCACCATTGACTGCTGAAAAGACTTCAATTTGAAGATTTTTTGCATAACTAGAAGAGATTGAGCCCAAGTTTGTCGCCACAAATCCGCCGACATTCCCTGCACCATACACACTTATAATAATTCTTGAAGATGTCAGAGCATAGGAATATTCATTTGCAATAACGCTGTTGTCATCGCTAACATCAAGCAAAGTCACTTCATCTCTTCCTACTCTTGAATTTGTGATAATCCCAGTCGAGCCGTTGATTCCCACAATTCCACCGATATTCACGGTTGCTTGAGTGTTTGTTTTGACATAAAGAGTGTAGTCAAAAATGTAGCCATAATTATATGTCCCAACAGTGTTGTTATAGTTGTTCACTGCCGAAACATAGTCACTCTTTTTTGAAAGGTTTGTGTGAACTGCAATAACATCGCAGTTCGTAATCATTCCATAGTTGACAGCGGCAATTCCGCCATAGTTGACGGTGGAGTTGTAATTTGTCAAATCCATTGCACTTTCATAAACTTTTGTGCTATTTTCCGCTTTATTGTTTGGAAATGCCACAATGACATTTTTTATGATTGTGCCACTTGAAACAGTGTCAAAAAGTCCAAGGTTTATGGAATAACTGGACTGGGAAGATGCAATTCCTGTCTCATAATTAAAATAATTTATAGTAATAATCTTATTGTTTCCGTCAAAAGATGCAAATTCAGCATTAATTGGAACATAATTATCAAAAGACAAGTTTGCCATCAAAATATAGTTGCCATTTTTACTCATTGCCTTAAATTCTTCAACTGTGTCAACGACAATAAGATTTTCTTCCTGTTCGCCTTGAGTCACATAGATTGAAAAATCTTGCTCCATATAATAGGTTGTGTCTGTCACATAATTTGGAATAAACAAAATTGCGCCATTTTTATAGACATATGAAAATGACAATCTCATATTAAC
>RZYX01000313.1 GCA_009930155.1 Clostridia bacterium
ATGGCATAAAAATTCCCCCTATTGTAGTTATTTAATTCTACAATAGAGGGTCCTTTTTATTCAACGTCCGTTTTTCAGGGGGCTGTTCATTACTGTATGTCCTTTTTTTTCGTTCCCACTACCCACTTTTTATTAGATATATTGTAAAATAAAGCGTAAAAAAATAGCCCATAAAAGATTCTTTGTTTAAAATGAAGTTGCCAAAACACCATTAAACAAGCAGAAATCAAATATGAACTATAAATATATTACCATATTTAAAAGAGATAGAAATAAGCATTTAATAAATCAGTTTATACCCTAAAGCAACTAAAAGCACCTATTTTTCTAAAGCAGTACAAACAACATAAATTCAGCGTAGCAATAATTAAATCTCAAAAATAAATATTCCAAAATTATATTCTATTCAAATGATGTTCCTTTTGAATTAGAATTGTTAAGCACAAAAAATACCCATTGAAGAATATCAAAATAAACTTGATCTCTGATATCTTGTGATTCATTTAATATTTCATGCCTTGCATCAGGATAAAGAGTCATTGATGGACTGTGCCCAGCTGTTTCAAGATTAGTACAAGTAGCCTGAACACCAATGCCAAACAGCCCTACAGGGTCTTTAGCACCAGATATGAGAAGAAGCGGAAGACTAGTTGGAACTTTATAAGCCCAATCTCTTGCACAAGCATCAACAGCAAACGCATATAATATTCTACACTCACCAAGTGAAAATGCAGCACCACACATTGGGTCATTAGAATAGTTAATAACATTTTCTTCGTTAACGCTAATCCAATCATTTTTAGTTTTTAAATTTTTTATGCCAAAATTGTTGACCTTACAAAAAAGTGATGTAACTAATTCAGATTTCTTGTCTGTCCCTATTTTTTTAACAACAAAGTCAAGTGGCTTTTCAAAAAAAGTTAGTGAAGTTGGAACTTCGCTAGTACCACAAAAAATAGCCCCAGTTAACTCCTCTCCAAACAAAGATACATAAATTCTAGCACAAAGAGAACCCATACTGTGTCCAAACATAAAATAAGGCAAATTAGGGTGATTCTTTGACATTATATTATAAAGCTTATGCATATCGTCAATGGTATTTACAATTTACATGGATTCAGGGGTACCGGGTTGCGCCTGGCGCAACCGGTGTCACCACGCATCGGCGCCGACAGGCAACCGGGAACGGGCGTTGTCGGATTATTCCTCGCAGGCTCCAATCTCGAAAAGCCCGTACACCCCATGCCGGCACACCGGAACCAAACACCGGAGGGCAAAGGTGTCCAGACGCCGGCGACAATCCGCATCGCAGTTGTTTTCCACCCAGTTGGCAAACAGGTCGTGGCGGATCAGCAGGTGGCTGAAACCGGCCTGATGCAACTTTCGGCAAACGGTGGCCGCATCGGCGGAATCCACCATCTGGCGCTGAAAAATACCGATGGAATCCACGGTGTGCCGCTGGCTGTAGTAAAGCCTATTGCCGAGGTAAAGCGCCAGTATCCGCGCATCGGGGGCAAGGTGGGCGTTGGCGTACTGCAAGACGGGATACTCGGCCAAGCGACGAGCCAGGTAGGCATCACGGTCAAGGTGTCCCCCAAGGTAATCCAT
>RZYX01000015.1 GCA_009930155.1 Clostridia bacterium
CTGTAGGCTCTTCTTGTAACTCTACCTTATCAATAGGCAAACTCAAGATTACAAGTGTACCCTTTCCAAGCTCGCTTTGAATATCAATTTTACCATTATGAAGTTTCATAATCTCATCACAAACAGCAAGACCTATGCCAGAACCCCTTACAGAAATATTTGACTTATAAAATTTTTCACTTATTCTTGGCAAGTCTTCTTTTTTTATTCCACAACCTGTATCTTCAATATAAATCTTTAAAAGGTAATCCTCACACTGTTTATTTTCGCATTCAATTTCAGCATAAACAGTTATCTTTCCGCCTTGCTCCGTATACTTAAATGCGTTATCCAAAACATTTACAAACACTTGCTTTATTCTGTTTGCGTCACCATCCATTGGTGCTGGAGTATGAGGAACATTATATATAAGCTCTATACCTTCTCGCATTGAACGATCTTTAAATACAAATGCCGCTTCATCAAGTTCTGCGAGAACATCTATTTTTTCTACCCTCAAAGAAAGACGACCGTTAATGAGTTTTGAAAGGTCAAGCAAATCTTCAACAACTCCAGTAAGTCTTGATGATTCATTAATTATAACTTCAATACCTCTTTTGGTAAGTGCTGGATCAGTATCCTCAATTTGAAGTAGTGTTTCACCCCAACCCTTTATTGCAGTAAGTGGTGTACGCATTTCATGAGAAACAGTGGAGATAAAGTCGTTTCTCATTTTATCTGTTGCATTAATTTCAGACGCCATATAATTAATTGTTTCACAAAGTTCACCAATTTCATCATTATATTGTCTGCTCTCTATTCTAGCTCCCAAATCACCCTTTGCTATCCGCCTTGCAGTTTCATTTATTTCACGCACAGGATTTACTATTGATTGAATAAAGAACATCCCTGAAATTGTTACCAAAGCTATAATCACCATAATTATAAGTACTGCTATAAAAAATATTCTAAATAACTGATCATCAATTTCTTCAACTGAAATCATATATCTTATTGCGCCTGAATTTTCTTCATTTACCATTGGTAACATAAAAGTCATTGCCATTACTTTTTCGCCTGATTCTAATTTTCCTCTAAACTCGCCTATATGAGTTTTTGACGACAATGCCTGTTTATATTCCTGAATATTTGCATCTTTAATATAAAATCCACTTGAAGAAATAGCTACATTGCCCTCTTTATCAATTATCCAAACTTCGATAGAATCTTTTTGAGAAAAGTTTTCTATAAATTCACGAGCTCCTGTTTCAAACCGTTCTTCTGTGCCTCCTGTGTATACTGAAAAGAAGTTTGCAACACTGTCTGAATACTGTGAGCCTAGTTTTACGCTTACAGTCGTATAATAATATGAACGCAACATTAGCATTAAAATGCTTGTAAAAATAAGCAGAATAATAACAACTACAAGTAGTGTGTTTAATGTCCATCTTTTTGTTATTCCGCTAAGTTTCACATTATCACTTCCAATTATTATTTTAAATAGATTTATTCAATCCACTTATATCCCATTCCCCAAATTGTCACCAAATGTTTTGGTGAGGATGGGTCATCTTCAACTTTCATACGAAGTCTGCGTATGTTAACATCTACTACCTTTTCTTCTCCAAAATACGAACTGCCCCATACTTTATTAAGAATATCTGTTCTATCAAGTGCAGCACCAGGATTTTGAAAAAAGTATTCCATAATTTGAAATTCAACCTGTGTTAAATCAACATGTTTGCTATTTTTTGTAAGAGTTCTGCTTCTTATGTCTAAAACAAATTCGCCAAGTTCAATTTTATCTTTTTTGTCCTGTTGTAAATCACCTGATGCCCTGTTCATAACAACTCGCCTATAGCTTGCATCAACTCTTGCCATTAATTCTGCTGGTGAAAATGGTTTTGTTACATAATCATCTGCACCAACAAGAAGACCTGTAACTTTGTCCATCTCCTGTGTTTTTGCAGTTAACATAATTATACCAACGCTAGCGCTCTTTTTACGCAGCTGCTTGCACACCTCTATACCATCTATTTCAGGCATCATAATATCTAGCAGTACCACATCAAAGGCACCGTTATTCGCCTCGTATTCCCTTAAAGCTTCTGCACCATCTGCAGACTCTACAACATCATATCCACTTCTTTTGAGATTTATTACTATAAACTCTCTTATGGATGCTTCATCCTCTGCTACAAGTACTCTTTTCAAAAAAAATCGCCCCCTATTTAAGAATCTTTATATTGGATGCTAATGTTTCAGGCTCAATACCTACCTGTGTTCCAGCAGGAGAAATATTATAAGCATATACAAGGCTATCATTGCGTTTTAAGATTGAATAACCTTCTTTAGGATTGTTTGACCAATCTCCAACCGCAACCGTAATGATAGAAAATAATTCTTCTCCCTTTTGTCCATCTAATGATTTTTTATATACGGTAAGTTGTCTTTGTTTTAAATTATTATAGATTACTATAGAATCTGCATCTTTACTGTCTAAAATTAAAATATATAAATCACTATAATTAACAATACTATAAACCTTTGGCACAAGATAATTGTCGATTATCGTACACCATTTAGTTATACCAACCCTTATTTCATTTAGATTGTTTATGTCAGATAATAAATTATTATTTTTATCTGCTTCTGTAGGTATTTCAATTTTTCCATCATCATCAATATCCATTGATGATATTCCAGGTGTTCTAAGAGTTATAAGATTTGTTAATGTTTCACTATCAAGTAATGGTGCTTCAAGGGCTGATGTCTTATTGTTCCAGTAGACAACCTCAGTTATCATCTGGTTTTCTCCCTTGTTTGCATCAATATAAATCTTGGGCGGATTACCTTGAGGATCAGTCTCAACCTTGAATGACGAATAACCTGAAACTGAACCATCCAAATTAACTTCTCCCACAACTGAAATCGTATTATCCTTAGAAATCTTCAAAAGTTTTGCATATGCCTTTGGGATTTCTTTAGTCGAATCTATTTGGCTAAGGAACATTTCTGTATAACCATCGCCATCTAAATCAACCATCTCAAAATAAGAACAGGATTCATTTGCCATAGTTTTTAGATTTGTTATTTTCTCACCTTGGTTAGTGGTTTTATGAATTGTTACTACCTTGCTTGTTTTACTTTCATACAAACTCCAACAAACAACAATTTCACTCTGACCATCATTATTCATATCAACAAAAGAGATAGAAACAACTTCGCTTCCATAACCTGCAGTATCTGAAACACTTATCCAATTGCCTTTGACTCTATCTAAAACATTTACTCGTACTATTGTTTCATTTGATTTAAGAGTGTAAAAAACAAACGCTTCATCCTGTCCATCCATATCAACATCGTACATAACATAAGCTGAACGATTCTCACCCTCTAATGGGTACTTAAGGAGCAAATCTTCACTATTTTTTAAAGAATTTTCAAATGCTGTTTGAATTTCTTCATTATCTCCATAAAGCCTTGGAGGTTTCATTAAATCCTGAACAGTATCAAAATGTGAAATAACTAAAATTAAAATGGGGCAAATTATCGAAATAATAATAAGTACTATAAACATCTTCTTATTCATGATAATCCCCCTTTTTTATTTTATTCTGCTGTTACATTAATTTGAACTTTATATATTCCATAAGCCCAAAACTTTCCGTTTTTCACTGTTACTTGTGCTGTGACTGTTTGCTTTCCTTCGGATATTTTTTTGCTATCTAAATTAACTTGTGCATAAATATCATCATCATTAAGAGTTTCAATTTCACTTGCAGGTCCAACTATAATTACATCGCTTATTACATCTTGTGCCACTACAGCTGTATACCCTGACGGAACATTTTTTATAGATATATTACTTGACTTTATATTGCCATTTTTACTCTTCATCCCCGTTGCGTCAACGGTAACTAAAATTTCGCTTATATCGTCAAGGACCTTAACATTTGCAATATCTGCTGTTTTAAATGAAATGCTATTTTTACCTTCTTTGATATTGTTAAAGTCTACTACGCCTACACTTACACTTGTCATATTTGCTATTACATCTTCGGGAGCTGCAATTCTAATTGTGCTAGGATTTGCGGTTACACCTAATATGTTTTGCAAATAGGCTGTTGGCGAATTATTAAACTCCACACTAACAGGAAGCTGTGTTATCTTATAGACTGGAATAGTTACTGTTAAGGTATCTAAATTTGGAGTAACCTCAAGATATTTTGGTATTTCACCATATTCATCTGTTATAAAAAGCTCTGCCGAAAAAGTTTGTGTTGCTTTAAGTGGTTCTTCAATATTAACTTTTGCAAAAACATTTTTTATTTTATTTATCTCTGTTGCTGGACCAGTAATTGTAACTTTTTCTGTAGATAATAACGCTGTATCTGAAATATACTCATCTGAGTATAAAAGCTTATCACTAAGAACAATATCAGGTGTTACTTCCATCTCTATTTTTTTAGAAACATCAAAATAAACATCAATATAGTCGAGTGATTTTGATGTTATAGTATAATCTGAAGTAGAATCTTTGGCTGTTGCTTTTAACGAGAGTGAGTGTTTCCCTGCACCATCAACATTCGTTGTTACTGCTGTTACCTTAATATCATTTGCTGAAAGAACATTATCTCCAACAAGATAACGCTTGCCTTTTACAGTGACATCAACAAAATACTCATCGTCTCCAAATACTTCATAACCAAGCTGCTCTGGTACACTTGTGTCAATTTCAACCTTAACATTTTTTACAGTACGCTCAACCTCAGGACTTTTATTAAGTGTTACAGCAATCCAAATAATAAGTGCCATAACAATTGAAAACCCTAAAAGAAAGTTTGTATTGTACAGTAATGATTGGAGGTTAACTTTTTTATTTTTTTCCATTACGCAACCCCCTTATAAACTTCTTAAATGAATTTTCTTTTTTATTTGTATTATCAACAATAAAGTAATCCATAAGCTTCTCTCTTAATGCACCATCAGAAATATCTCTTAAAAGAGTACCTCGTATTGCAATTGATATTGCTCCTGTCTCCTCTGAAGTTACAACAACCATTGCATCGCTCTGTTCACTCATTCCTATTGCCGCTCTATGCCTAGTTCCAAGTTCATTACTTAATTCTTTATTCTGTGTTAAAGGTAAAAAGCAACCTGCTGCATATAGTTTGCCATCTCTTATTACTGCTGCACCATCATGTAATGGAGCTTTTGGATAAAATATATTGCCAACTAATTCGGGTGATATATCGGCATTAATTATTGTTCCACTGCTGATTATTTCACCAAGAGGAGTATTTTTTTCAAAAATTATTAAAGCTCCTATTTTTACATCACTCATATCTGAGCAAGCTTTACAAACATCTGCGATTGCCTTTGAATTGCGTTCATTTCTGATAACTGTTATATCATTTGCTTTGCCATTGAATATTAAAAGGTTTGAAAGGCTGCTACTTCCCATTCGTTCAAGTGCGTTACGAATTTCGGGATGAAATATTATTATTAAAATTACTATAATGTTATCAAAAACTTTTTTAAAAATATATGTGCTTGCCTGCATGTCCATAAGACTGACAATAATAAAAACTAGCACAAGAAAAAAAAGCCCTTTTGCAAGCAACAGAGCTCTTGTATCTCTTATTAATTTAATCGCCTGATATACAATGAATGCTATAAGAATCAAATCCAATGTATCAGACAATATACTATAAGTGCTAAATATACTAAACACCTTTTCAAAAAAATCTGTAATACTACTAAAAAAGGTTGCCATCTCTTTCACCATTTCCTAAACACAATATTTTAAATTCATTAACACTATGTATTATTGTGTTTTTTATTAAATGCTATCTATTATACATACAGCGTGTGCAGACATCCCATCTCCACTACCTGTAAACCCAAGTCGTTCTTCTGTGGTTGCTTTAACATTAACGCTGTCAATATCAATATTGCAAGTCCCTGCGATGTTTTCACGCATTTTTTGAATATACGGACTCATCTTTGGAGCCTGTGCAATAATTGTACAATCAATGTTACCAATCTTGTAGCCCTTTTGCTTTAAGCGTTGAACAATAATTTCAAGTAACTTTAAACTATCTGCATCTTTAAACTGAGCATCGCTATCTGGAAAAAGTTTGCCAATATCGCCAAGAGCAGCGGCACCAAGAATAGAATCACTAACTGCATGAAGTAAAACATCTGCATCAGAGTGACCGAGCAATCCTTGCTCGTATGGAATGTCTACACCACCAACTATAAGTTTTCTTCCACTTACAAGGCGATGCACATCATATCCGTGACCTATTCTCATTGTTGCCATCCCCTCTAGTGTTTATATTATTTTGCCTCTGAAATTTCAATTGATATTATTTTTATATCTTCTGCTGGTTTATCTTGAGCAGCTGTTTTAACATTTACTATTGCATCTACAACATCCAAACCTTCAAACACTTGCCCAAAAACTGTATGTTTAAAGTCAAGCCATGGTGTGCCGCCACCCTCTTTATAATTATTTATTGACTGTTGTGTAAATCCATTATCAATCATGCTTTCCATCTGTGGAATAAATGATGGATCAACCTTGTCTGCTTGAACGATAAAAAATTGACTTCCATTTGTGCAAGGTCCAGAGTTTGCCATTGAGAGTGCACCACGAAGGTTGTGAAGATCGTCTGTAAATTCATCTTCAAACGAAACTCCCCAAATACTCTCGCCACCCATTCCTGTGCCGTTAGGATCGCCGCCCTGTATCATAAATTCTTTAATTACTCTATGAAAAATCAAGCCATCATAATATCCGTTTTTTGCGTGAGTTGTAAAATTCTCAACAGTCTTTGGCGCATATTCTGGAAAAAGTCTTATTTTTATTGTTCCCATTGTAGTTGTCATTGTTGCTATTGTTTCACCTTTTTGTGGTATTTGAAGCTGATTCATTTTATTATCTCCTTTAATTTTAATAAGTTTGAGAGGTATTACTTTTATTTGAACTGACGATGTTGGTCTCAACGCTCTTATACTCGCCTGCAAACTTTTCAGAAAGACTCATAAGATATTTTATTTTCTCATTTACAAGTTTAGCTGTAAACGACATATCAACCTTTAAAATAAGTTTGAACTGCGGAAGCACTCTCTCAGCAACAGGTTCTTTAACCATATTTACATATTCAAAGCCATTTTTAAAGGCTTCAGAGGCAAACGCTAATACTGCTTCCTTGCTAGTAAAGTTAAGGCTGTATTTAACATCTCTTGAAACTATACCATCATCACCATATCTTTTAAGCTTTTTAATTATATTTTGAGTTTGAATTGTTTTCTTTTGATATTCGTTAGGATAAAGAAGTTTAAGATACTCTTTACCTTTTGGGTCATATAAAATATCTGTCTCTGTATGCCTAAAACCTGATTCAAGTAATGCACTAAATATTGATGCTGCTTTTTGTGCATTCTTTTTAGGTATATAGTACATAAAAAAAGCATAGCCTTTTGCGCAAACAATACCCCTACCAGCATACACACCTTCAATGTGTTGTGAAAGCATTGATTCGATAGTATAAATATGAGAAAGTTCTGCATCACTAACCAGACCACTATCATAATCCTTCATGTAAATCTCCATATTAATTTTTACACAATGATCATATTTTTCTGCTGGAAACTGATTTTCAAGAGACATATTACAAGACAAAAAGACGGGGAGGCCTTCAAAATCTTCTACATATTCACAAAATTCTATTTTAGATTCTAACTTTTGAGCAAATATTCCCATAAAAACTCCCCCTAACTTAATTAAAATCATCTGAAATATTGTATCATAATAATACTATATTTACAATACTTCACCCCTCTATTATGCCAAAAATACAGCTTTGTTTTTTAAAATTATTTAACTTTTAAGCTAATATTACTTGGATTTTTTTTATTATTTGACATTATAAATTTGTTTTAACACTTTTGTTATAATTTTCATACTTTAATATAAGAGATCACTTGGAGGTTTGCTTATGTATAGTTACAAAATGAACTTTAATATTCCATTTCAAATTAATAAAAGATATGCAACTATTTTGAGTGATAGATTATCTAACTTAGATAGTCACATTCTAATAAGCAAAGATGGCTGCTATAGAAAGTGTAATGCAAAATCAGAGCTTGGACTTTTATCATTAAATATAGATAAATTTGACCTTATTTCATTGCATATTGATGGTGAAAGTTGCATATCTGATGCAAATAATATAAGAAAAATTTTTAACATCTTACCATCATGATTGATTGTAAGATTAAGTTACCACAAAATCATTGTACACTGAAAATAAAATATAAACTATAAACATCTTATAAAATTTACTTGGCATAGGTTACCGTTCCTGTTTTATGTATAAGATATCACAAGTGCCAACTCTCACATTTTTGTCGCAATCTATTATTGCAGATTAGCATTTTGTTCAATAAAACGATCTGCATTTAAGCTTAGTTTTACAACGGTCTGTTATCCCCTATGTTTTATTCTTGCAAAGCTACAAAATCTGTAAGTATCAATCATAAACAAATTGCATATACTGAAATGTAAACAAAGGAGTTTATTTTGACATGCGAGACTTTATGTACAGCATGTCTAAATAAACTCCTTTTACTATTTTATATGTGAGGTATTGTTATGTGCGGAATAGCGGGGTTTTGTAGCTTTGAAAGAGATTTTTTACAAAATGGAGAACTTTGGAATAAAACCTTGATTGATATGCGTTCGTCCATTGCTCATCGAGGAAAAGACAGCGAAGGAGAATATTTAAAAGAGCATATAGGACTGAGTCATGCTCGCTTATCAATACGAGATTTGTCATTAGGATCACAACCTCTTATAAGAAAGATTGATGGAAAAGAATATACCATAGTTTACAATGGTGAAATTTATAATGTTGATGAAATAAAACCTGCTCTAATAAAAGCAGGATACCGATTTGAAACATCAACCGATACAGAGGTAATTCTTTACGCTTATATTCAATATGGAGAGGATTTTGTAAGCAAATTAAATGGCATATACGCTTTTGCAATTTGGGATAGTGCTAGAAATCAACTTGTCATATATCGTGACAGGTTAGGTGTAAAGCCCTTATTCTATACTGTGAAAAAAGATGCATTAATTTTTGGTTCTGAAATCAAAGCGTTATTTTGCCATCCATTTGTTTCACCTGAAATAGATGTGAACGGATTCCGTGAAGTTTTTGGAATAGGCCCGGCAAGGACATCAGGGAATGGAGTTTTTAAAGATGTTTTTGAACTCAAGCCAGGACATTTTATGGTATTTTCCTGCAGAGGTTTCAAAGATATTCAATATTGGGAACTTGAAGCCCATGAACATACAGACAATTATGAGCGAACAGTAGAGACTGTTTCGTTTTTAGTAAGGGACGCAATCACCCGACAGATGGTGTCAGATGTTCCAGTTTGCAGTTTTTTATCTGGTGGGATAGATTCAAGCATTGTAACTGCCGTTGCATCAAACTTTTTGCATGACGGTGGTACAAAGCTTAACACCTTTTCTTTCGACTTTAAGGATAACGATACTTTTTTTAAGGCAAATGCTTTTCAGCCTGAGCGAGATAGACCGTTCGTAGATTTAGTTCTTCAAGAATATGATTTGGATCACACATATTTGGAGTGCAATGAAGAAAGCCTGACCAATTTGCTTTTTACTGCAGTAGACGCAAAAGATTTGCCAGGCATGGCTGATATCGATGCCTCTCTTTTATATTTTTGCTCGCTTGTATCAAAGCATAATAAGGTAGCACTTACAGGAGAATGTGCAGATGAAATTTTTGGAGGATACCCGTGGTTTTATAAAGACGAGCTTATGTCAGTAAACGGTTTTCCATGGTCATCAGACATAGGTATGCGGACAGAACTTTTATCCCCTGATTTTACTCAAGAACTTAGACTTAATGAATATGTTCAAGATGCGTACATTACTTCTCTAAGGGCAGTGCCTCGCCTTGCTAATGAGCAGTCTGTTGATGCAAAACGCAGAGAAATCACATATCTTAATATTAAATGGTTTATGCAAACGCTACTTGACCGAATGGACAGAGCAAGTATGTATTACGGTCTTGAAGCGCGTGTTCCTTTTGCTGATCATAGAATAATAGAATATGTCTATAATGTGCCTTGGGATATGAAATATAGAAATGGCGTTGAAAAATCTCTCTTAAGAGATGCTTGCAAAGATTTATTACCCGAAACATTGTTATTTCGCAAGAAAAGTCCCTACCCAAAAACCTATCATCCAAACTATGAGCGTTTGCTAACTCAAACATTTTCAGAGATTATCAACAATCCCAATTCACCAATTATTCCGCTTATAGATAAGAAAAAAGTACTCTCATTTCTGAAAGCACCCTCACAATACGACAAACCGTGGTTTGGACAATTAATGGCCGCACCGCAGCTACTTGCTTATATGATTCAAGTAAATTATTGGCTAAATAAATTCTGATTATTGTTCTTTTGGTCAAATAAAAAAATAACACAGGACGACGGTTATGCTCCACTAAAAAACCGTCCACTGTGTTACTCTAGGCTTTTCAAGCCCTTTGTGTCTGCCAATTTTATAACACCAACAAACATTAAACAGCCTTATTATAAAGGCTGTTTATATTGTTTAAACTTATATTACTTATTGTATTTATGAGCCTCAGCAAGCATCATATCCTTAACTTTCATCAATCTTGTGATTGTTCCACGCTCATTCTCATCAAGTTTCATCTTGATATACTTTATGGTTTCCTCATATTGAGGAATCATAACATGTTCAAGAGCATTAACTCTACGGCGTGTCTTTTCTATTTCGACAGCCATAAGCTGGCATGATTTTTCAACCTCTGCAAGCCTTAGCATGAGTGGCATTATATCGGACAATGATTTAACAGCATCATCCAAATCACAGGATGTAAATGCAAAGCCATAGGAATAAATATCATTTGCATCCGCCGTCTTAAACTTACTTTCATAGACGGGAATCATAACGCTCATGACATTTTTCTCAGTGATTTCAAGGCTCATCTCCTGCATGGGAATCATCAAAGCTATATCAAGGTTTTCATCACTCATAACTGAACGGGCAACAGCCATATGCACATTAGCATCTGCAATTCCCTTTTCAACTTTACGGCGAAGTTCCTTGTTTTCACGCACAAGTTCAATAAACTGACGCATTAATTCGTCACGCTTATCTTTAAGCAACTTGTGACCACGAAGAGCAGTTTTAAGCTTTTTCTTTAAGTTTGTGAGTTCCATGCGGGTAGGATTAACATTAAGTTTTGCCAAGGTTAATCACCTACTTTTTATCATAATATTCATCAAGTAATTCATCACTAATACGCTTAAGTTCATTTCTCGGAAGTATTCTGAGCAAACTCCAACCTATTTCAAGAGTTTCCTCTATATCACGGTTAGTGTCATATCCCTGAGAAACATATTTTTTCTCAAACTCATCGGCAAACTTTGCATAAAGCAAGTCAATCTTTGTAAGAGCTGCCTCACCAAGAATTGTCATAAGTTCTTTAGCATCCTTGCCTCTTGAATAAGCTGCAAAGAGCTGATTCATTGTGTTTGAGTGATCCTTACGAGTTTTGCCTTCGCCTATTCCCTTATCCTTCAAACGAGAAAGAGATGGAAGAACATCAACAGGAGGCTGAATTCCCTTACGATAAAGGTCACGAGAAAGAATAATCTGTCCCTCTGTGATGTATCCTGTAAGGTCAGGAATTGGATGAGTTTTATCATCTTCAGGCATTGAAAGAATTGGAATCATTGTTATTGAGCCGTCTTTACCCTTTTGGCGACCAGCACGCTCATACATTGTTGCAAGGTCTGTATAAAGATATCCAGGATATCCACGACGACCAGGAACTTCTTTACGAGCTGCAGAAACCTCACGAAGAGCATCAGCATAGTTTGTTATGTCTGTAAGTATAACAAGAACATGCATTCCCTTTTCAAATGCAAGATATTCTGCACATGTAAGAGCCATTTTAGGAGTTGCTATACGCTCAACAGCAGGGTCATTTGCAAGGTTTGTAAATAAAACTGTTCTGTCAAGAGCACCTGTTTCACGGAAGCTTTCTACAAAATAGTTAGCCTCTTCAAAAGTGATACCTAAAGCAGCAAAAACAACGGCAAACTGTTCATCCTTGCCACGAACCTTTGCTTGTCTTGCAATCTGAGCTGCAAGTTCAGCATGAGGAAGTCCAGAAGCAGAGAATATAGGAAGTTTTTGACCTCTAACCAGAGTGTTAAGTCCGTCAATTGCTGAAACGCCTGTTTGAATAAACTCTGATGGAAAAGCACGAGCAGCGGGATTCATTGGAGCACCGTTAACATCAAGACGCTTTTCTGGAATAATTTCAGGACCATTATCAATAGGTCTACCAAGTCCATCAAAAACACGACCAAGCATATCAGCTGATACACCAAGCTCCATCTGACGACCCGAAAAACGCACTTTGCTGTTTGAAAGATTAATTCCTGCAGAATTTTCAAAGAGCTGAACAAGAGCGTTAGAGCCGTCTATTTCAAGTACACGACAACGGCGTTTTTCTCCACTTGCAAGTTCTATTTCACCAAGTTCGTTATATGTTACATTTTCAACATCACGAACGAGCATAAGAGGGCCTGCAACCTCTTGTATGGTTCTATACTCCTTTGGCATTAATAGTCCTCCTTCTTGTTCAAAGCAACATCAAGCTCTACATCGAGCTTGCTATCAATCTTTTTATATTCTGCATCAACTTTTTCCTCTTCAATATACTTAAAGCGGCCAATTGATTCACGAACTGGAAGATCTATAATATCTTCAATATTAGCGCCCTTATTAAGTGTTTCAAGAGATTTCTCGTAGTACGATATAACAAGTTGCATCATATGGTGCATCTTATTTGGTGAAGAATAAGTGTCAACCTCATGGAATGCAAGTTGATGCAAGAAATCCTCACGAATTGAGCGAGAAGCTTCCATCTTAAGACGGTCAGAGTCTGACAATGCATCCATACCAACCATTTTAACAATCTCTTCAAGCTCGGATTCATCGGAAAGAAGACTTAGCATCTTACCACGAAGAACGGTCCAGTCATCTGCAATATTTTTATTGAACCACTTACCAAGGCTATCAGCATACAAAGAATAACTTGTAAGCCAGTTGATTGCTGGAAAGTGACGCTTGTATGCAAGAGCAGCATCAAGGCCCCAGAAAACTTTAACAATACGAAGAGTTGCCTGAGAAACTGGCTCTGAAATATCTCCACCTGGAGGTGAAACAGCACCAATAACAGAAAGTGCACCTTCACGATTATCTGAACCAAGAGAAATTACACGGCCAGCACGCTCATAGAACTGAGCAATACGGCTACCGAGATATGCTGGATAACCTTCTTCACCAGGCATTTCCTCAAGACGACCTGACATTTCGCGAAGAGCCTCAGCCCAACGAGAAGTAGAGTCAGCCATAAGTGCAACTGAATATCCCATGTCTCTGAAATACTCAGCAATTGTAATGCCAGTATAAACAGAAGCCTCACGAGCAGCAACTGGCATATCTGATGTGTTAGCAATAAGAACTGTACGCTCCATCAAAGATTTGCCTGTGTTTGGATCAATAAGTTCTGGAAATTCGAGAAGAACATCTGTCATCTCATTACCACGCTCACCGCAACCGATATAAACAACTATATCAGCTTCAGCCCATTTTGCAAGCTGATGCTGTGTAACTGTTTTACCACTTCCAAATGGACCTGGGATAGCTGCGACACCGCCCTTGGCAATTGGGAACATAGCATCAATAACTCTTTGTCCTGTTATAAGAGGCATGTCTGGAGAAAGTTTCTTTGAATAAGGTCTGCTAATACGAACAGGCCACTTCTGCATAAGTCCTACTTCTTTATCTCCATTTGAAGTCTCAATAATAGCAACAATATCGGTAACTTTATAGTCGCCCTCTTTTATGCTCTTGATTTTACCGCTTATTGATGGAGGAACCATGATTTTGTGAACAACAATATCAGTTTCCTGAACTGTACCAACAATATCTCCACCAATGACTTCGTCCCCTACATTCATAGTTGGAACAAAGTGCCATATTTTTTCTCTATCAAGTGCAGGAACTTCAACACCTCTTGTAAGGTTAGGTCCTGCTATTTTCATAATTTCTTCAAGTGGTCTTTGAATTCCGTCAAAGATACTTGTAATAAGACCGGGTCCAAGTTCAACACTCAAAGGAGCTCCAGTTGACTCAACAGGCTCGCCTGTTCCAAGACCGGAAGTTTCTTCATAAACCTGAATGGAAGCTTTATCTTCGTGCATCTCAATTATTTCACCAATAAGTCTCTGGTCACTAACACGAACAACATCGAACATATTTGAATTACGCATGCCCGAAGCAATAACAAGAGGACCTGAAACCTTGGTAATTGTTCCATTGCTCATTCTTTTATCACTTGCCTTTCTGTTTTCGGCTAATTATTTTAGTTATGCATCTGAGAGAATATCTGAACCAACAGCCTGTTCAACAGACATACTTACATTTCTCATACCGAGTCCCGTATTTCCTGTAACACCCGGAATTGGAATTATTGCAGGTATTGTAAGACTACGGTAACGGTCAAGCTCGCTTTCAATTTGTGTTGCAAGTTGCTCAGTGATATAAATAACGGCATATCCACCGTCAACGATTTTTCTCAAGGTTTGAATTGCGACTTGAGGGTCATCAACAGGAAATATATCAAGTCCAATTGACGCAAATCCATAAATACTGTCTTTGTCGCCCATTGCTGCAATCTTATACATAAAGCGCCCTCACCCTCTCTCTAATAATCTCTGCAGGAAGATGATTGAATTTTGATGAAAGAATTATGCGTACTGTCTTTATTTCTGCATCTTTTGCAATATAGTATGCAACCAGTGGTTCAAGACCAAAAGGCTTATACTTTGCAGGCATAATGCATTGCATAATTAAATCATCACACCATTTTTCAAAAGCACTTGTACTAATATCAAGCATATCTACAGCTTCACTGTATTTTGTTTTTGAAATATAGTCCATCAGTGCAGACCTACCTTCAAGAGCGGCTGCAACGAGGCTTTGCTTTTCAAGTGTTTTGCACTCACAAATAGAGTTTTGGATAAATTCTTTATTTTTACCTGTACTTGAGCAACGCAGTGCTGTTTTTATATTTGCTGTTACGCACATATACTCCGCAAGTTGGGCAAGCATTTCACTACCCGACTCATTTCCAAGCTTTTTGATAATTTCAAGTGTTCTTTTATCAAGAATTGCGTCAGCAAGCTGACCGTTTCTTGTGCGAGCAAGAATATCATAAGCTTCAGATGCTACATCACTCATGCACTCTGGCAAAAGCTCAAACTTCCTCTCTTCAACTGCTTTTAAGATAGTTTCTGTGTCATAAACAGTTGGAGAAACTGATAATTCTTTAGGATTATGTTGAGAAATGATACATTTAAGTGCCGCTTTAAGGTTTTGCATATCGTTTCGTATTACAAGCATATCAAGTTCATGAACATCACCAATAATCTCTTCAAGTAGTGTCCATGCTTTTGCTCTGTATTGTTCAAGATACTTTGAATAATCTTGAACTCCCTCGATATCGCCCCAACCACTATCAGCAAGACGATGCATTACCTGATTATAATTTTCAGCGGCAATAAGCTGGTCCATATCCGCTGCACTTAAAAGTGTAAGCTCATTTGCCCTCACACGCGCCACTGCATAGGCATATTCTGTTTCGTGCATCATTTTGTACACGCCTCCCCTTTTGCAATTTTGTATGTTTAGGCAAAAACTATATTGTAAATTTTGTCTTTAAGGTCATCACGAGAATCCTCGATAAGTGCATCAAATGTGCAGTTTATCTCCACATCGCCATAGACTAGGATAAATCCTTCGCCAATATTTGCAGGCTTATCTGAAACTGTAATCTTTGCATTCTTTGACAGTCCCTCGTTTATCTTCTTATTAAAATCCTTTGGCTTACGCTCAAGGTCTTTTTGTGAAAGAAGCATAATACCTTCTGAATCCTGTGTATATTTTTTCACAAGAGAATAAAGTGCAGCAAAATAATCATTGTCAGGCATGGCCTTCATTTTTTCATATGCAGTATTAATTGCATCATTTATAATTTCAACTCTTGTTGCAAGAAGCTTTTTTCTTGTTGCAAGCTGTGCACTTGATTCAGCCATTTCAGTAATTGTCTTAGCCTGAATTTCTGCTGCTTCTAAAACTTTTTGCTTTTCAGAGTCACTTTCTACAATTGCTGCATTTTTTATCTTGGCTGCCTCGTTATTAGCATCAAATATGATACTATCACATTTTGCAACAGAGTCCTGTGAAATTCTTTCGATAATTTTATTTAACCCTGTCATTGACAACTCTCCTTAACGGATTTAATTAAAAATTAATTACATAACTTTTCCTATGAGAAGGATGGAAATAAGAAGTGCCAAAACAGCATATGTTTCAACCATAGCTGACATTGTGATTGCTTTACCATTCTGATCAGGTTTCTTAGCAACAATGCCTACACCAGCTGCTGCAACTCTTCCCTGTGCTACAGCTGAAAAATAACCAACAATAGCTATTGGAAGTGATGCTGCAAAAAGACCTAAGCCCTGTGAAAGTGTAAGGTTCGCTTGAATGCTGTTCATAATCATGAACGCTGCAAGGAATCCGTAAAGTCCCTGTGTACCAGGAAGAATTTGAAGAATAAGAAGTTTACCAAACTTTGAAGGGTCTTCTGAAATAACGCCTGCTCCTGCCTCACCAACGATGCCAACACCCTTTGCTGAACCCATACCTGAAAAAATTGCAGCACATGCTGCTCCAAGAATTGCTAATGCTATACCAATAGTCATGATTTTGTTTCCTCCTTAAATTTGAATGATTTAGAATTTACATTTAAAGGTGCGAAAATTTTTCCGCCGCCTTCATAGAACTTTGAAAAGAACTCAACATACTGAAGCCTGTTTGTATGAACATAAGCACCTATTAAATTGATTGCCAGATTTATGGTATGTCCTACTATTGCAATTATTACAAATAAAAGAACATTTCCCGTCATCGAAGCAAGCATATTAATAACAGAGGCAATAACGCCTGTGCAAAGTCCAAGTGCTAAAAGTCTTGCGTATGAAAGTATGTCTCCTAGGTATCCTGAAGCTGTATTATAAAGAGCATACAAACCTCCAAAGAATTTTCCCAAAATACCCTTCGACGACCTACCATGTGTTAAAACAACAAGCACAGCACCAGCTAAAAGAAATAAATTTAATGGAGCCTTTGCAGGGCCTGTTATGAAGTCATATATAAACTTTGTGCCGCCTGCATTAAGAGCATCTCCACCGATTTGATCATTTATAAGTGGAACAACACCAAAAAGAATCATCATAATTGGAACATTATCTAAAATTGCATCCATTAAATGTCCTTTTTTTGCAGTTGCATAAAAATTTATACAAACGCCAAGAAACAAATGTAATATGCCAAGTAAAAATGCAAACAACAAAAATGCTGTAGTGTATTTGATAGGTTCAAACCAATAAAGATGTTTATCTACTATAAAATTAAGTCCAATATATGTTGGAAGATCACCAAACCAGCTGTTAAGCATAATGCCCCAGAATGTTGTTCCTATTCCACAGCAAAGTCCATAATTTACCGCTTTGGCTTTTGATGGTTCTAACTTATATTTTAATTTTATAAACATAGTTATCATAACCATAACAAGGCCATAACCTGCATCTCCAAGCATTAAGCCAAAGAAGCAATAGTAAAAATACGGCATAATTGAATTTGGGTCAATATCATGGCTGCTAGGTGGTGAATACATATTAGTAACTGATTCCATTGTTGAACCAAGCGTTCCATTACTAATGGCTACAGGAACATCCTCATTTTCAATATCTGGGTCAGTTATACTAATTGCAACATCAAAATGCTCTTCCATTTTTTTGACAATTGCATCAACCTCTATATTTGGTATATAACCCGAAATTATAAAAACATTGTCGCTCATTGAAATTTTATCAAGTGCTCGATATTTATCGGTGCGAAGTGTAAAATAATCTATGAGGAATTCCATTTGTTCACGGTCTTCCGCATATGCTTTTATTTTTTCCTCGCAATTTATAATAGTATCATTGCACTTTTCAATTTTAGTTTGCAAACGATTTAGCCTTTTTTCAGGTGCATGCCTTGTTGGATCAGACGGAGAAACGAGTCCAATTCCTCTTATTGCCTGCTCAAAATCCTTTGCGTTATCTTTATGGCAAATCATTACAACGCAGGTTTGATTTTTATCTGCTGAGATAATCTCAGCATCACAATCAATCTCGGGAGCAACTGCTGCAATGGCAGAAAGTAAAGATTCCCTGTCATATAGTTCTGCAAAGCTTCCAACAAAAACAGATGTTGTAGCTGTACCTTTGAACGATGACGGGATATCTAAATTAATCCAAGGCATAAGAGAATCAATAGAAGTTTGTGCACGAACGATTTCTACTCGGTTATCCTGTATTTCTTTATAAAGCGCAGTGATACCATAGCATTTACTTAAGATAGCGTCAGCTTCCTGAGCTTTGAAGAAAAATTCTGAAACCGTCATATCTTTTCTTGGTGCAAAAGAATCAAAAAGTGATGACTTAACTGGAGCATACTGATTCAAAATATCCATCGCTGAATTTGCAATTGCATGAAATTTATCAAGCTGTGAAAGAGCAGTCGATGTAGACAATTTATAAAGTTTGTCCGTATCTGCCTCATGGTTGGTAATTTCAACCACGCCATACTGCTGGATAAGATCCATTATCGCCTTGCTATCACTAAGCATTGCCAAAAGCTCTATGCGCTTCATTTCTAAAATCGCCATACAGAAACACCTCCTTATAAAAATGATCTCAATAACTTGCAGTTTTTAGGGGATTACATGCTTAATCGCAGCTTCAATTGAAGCCGCAAGCTTTGATTTGCTTTGCATGCGAATTTCCTGACTTTGTGCTTCAGCTTCAGCCTCGGCATTAGCAAGTATTTTTTCTGCATTTTTTTGAGCTTTTAAAATAATCATTTCTTTTTCTTTAGTTGCAGAAATTTTAGCTGATTCAAAAATTGATTTCGCTTCAGTTTCAGCAGCTTTAATTATGTCTGTTGCTTTGTTCTTTTCTGCAATTTCTTGGTCATTTGCACCCTTTTCAGCTTCAAGAACTTGATTAATCATTTCAGAGGCCATTTTAATTTATCACCCTTCCATAAGTAAAAATATTATATATTTTCTTATCGTTGACCTACTCCTGTTAAAACTTGTAATGCCAAATGTTAACTTTTATATTATATCATATGATGTAGAAAAATCAACAGATTTTTTCAAGTTATACTACTGTTTTTTTATTAAATGTTAATCAAAAATAGATAAAATGCACAGTTAAAAAACCTTATATAAAACGGATTATTTTTTTTGTGTATTTCTTGTTGTTTCTTGTTGAAAAGTGTGCTAAAATTGATTTGTATTTTTAGATTTTTTATTATTTATATAGTTGAAATTTCTCGGAGGTTTTAAAAATGACTGCTGCGTCAACAAGTTCAAGAAGTTCTGATTTCACCACTATTCCTTATGGTAAACTTGGTATTATCACTTTGCCTGGTTGTGAAGAAATAGGTCATAAGATTGATCGTTACATAGCAAAGTGGCGTGAAGAAAGTGAAAACGAGCACAAATCTTCTATTATTTTCGATGGATATCACAAAGACTCTTATCTTATCAATGTTTCATGTCCAAGATTTGGCACTGGAGAAGGTAAAGCCGTTATTAATCAATCAGTTCGTGGATATGATATATTTGTTATTGTTGATGTTTTCAACTACGGTATTTCCTACAATATGTATGGTAGAGAAATCCCTATGAGCCCAGATGATCACTTTGCAAATCTTAAAAGAGTTATTGCTGCTATCGGCGGTAAAGCCCATAGAATAACAGTTCTTATGCCTATGCTTTACGAAGGAAGACAACACAAGCGTTCTGCTCGTGAATCTTTAGATTGTGCAATTGCATTGCAAGAACTTTGCAATCTTATGGGTGTTGATAATGTAATCACATTTGACGCACATGACCCAAGAGTTCAAAACGCTATCCCGCTTAAAGGATTTGAAAATGTCTCCCCTGTTTATCAAATGATTAAGGCACTTGTAAATAATGTTGACGATATAAAGATTGACAAAGAAAACCTTATGATTGTTTCTCCCGACGAAGGCGGAATGGGTAGAGGTATTTATTACGCAACTGTTCTTGGCGTTGAACTTGGTATGTTCTATAAGCGTCGTGACTACTCAAAAATTGTAGCTGGACGAAATCCAATTCTTGCCCATCAATTTCTCGGTGATAAGGTTGAAGGAAAAGATGTTATTGTTGTTGACGACATGATTTCTTCAGGTGAATCAATGATTGAAGTTGCTCATAAGCTAAAAGATCTTGGTGCAAAAAGAATCTTTATTTGTTCCTGCTTTGGTCTTTTTTGCAACGGACTTGAATCTTTTGATAAAGCATACGAAGAGGGCCAGATTGAACGAGTATTTACAACAAATATGATTTACAGAACACCTGAACTTTCAGAACGTGCTTGGTTTACAGAAGTTGATATGTCAAAGTATCTTGCATATATAATTGATGCACTAAACCACGATACTTCTGTTAGCAAGTTACTTGATTCTTCCGATAGAATAAAGAAATTGCTTGAATCAAGAGGTTTTAATATCTCTGATAAATAATATATGACTTATACAACTTCATGAATTTTCTGACGAAAATTTATAAATCCCCCGTTCAGTTTTATACTGAATGGGGGTTATTTAGTTGTTGATAAATCAAATAATTGAATTTTGTATTATCATATCGACTTATAACAAATCAACCTTTTTAATAGTCAGATTCTAATTCAATTTGTCAGTATTTAATTGTAATTTTTTATTAATTTTTTCAGTTACGCTTAATATATGACTATCTTCGCTTCCGTTATATCTATTTTATAAATTCATCAAATTCCGCTTCTGAAATTATTTCAATACCAAGGTCAGTAGCTTTTTTTAGTTTGCTACCTGCATCTTCTCCCGCAAAAACATAGCTTGTTTTTTTTGAAACAGAAGAAGAAACTTTTCCACCAAAGCTTTCTATTATTTCTGTTGCTTGTGTTCGAGAATAGTTTGACAAAGTACCTGTAAGCACAAAGGTCTTGCCAAAAAACCTTTTATCTTTAACCTCTTTTTGTGAGGACATATTAATTCCTTTTTCTTTTAATATATCTATTAGTTCTTTTGTTTGAGGCATTGAAAAATATTGAAACGCACTATTTGCTATAATTTCTCCAAAACCATCAATGCTTGCTATCTCCTGTACATTTGCATTGATTATCGCATCCATAGTGCCAAATGTTTGTGAAAGCTGTTTTGCCGCTTTTTGACCTATATGCCTTATGCCAAGTGCAAATATAAGCTTTGCCAAATCATTTTGCTTTGACTTTTCGATAGCCTCTATCAAATTATTAGCAGACTTGTCACCCATTCTATCAATCGCTGATATATCCTGTACAGTAAGCGAGTAAATGTCTGCGGGGGTTTTTACAAGTCCTTCATTTACAAGTAAAGAAAGAACAGCATCACCAAGCCCTTCAATGTCCATTCCACCCTTTGAACAAAAATGTATAAGCACACGCAAAAGCTGTGCTGGACATTGCGAGTTATTGCAACGAACAGCTGACTCACCCTGTTCTCTTATTGCTTTTGCACCACAAGAAGGACAAAACTGTGGCATTTTAAAAGGTATCGTATTTTGACTATGATTCACAACTGACAGAACCTCTGGGATTATATCACCTGCTTTTCTAATTATAACTTTATCACCTATTCTAATATCTTTTTCCGCAATAAAATCTTGATTATGCAAAGTTGCTCTGCTAACTGTTGAGCCCGCAATAAGTACAGGTTTTAAGATAGCAACGGGTGTTAAAGCACCTGTACGGCCAACATTAATTTCTATGTCTTTCACCGTTGTTTCCTTTTCTTCCGGTGGATATTTATAAGCTATAGCCCATTTAGGGAACTTTGATGTACTACCCATCTTACTGCGTTTTTCAAAATCATCTAATTTTACTACAGCACCATCAATATCAAAAAGCAATGTCCCTCTTATTTCCCCTATTCTTGCAATCTCTGTTTTAACCTCTTCTGCTGATTTGCAGCTTTTTATAAAAGGAATTGTTTTAAAGCCTATCTCTTTTAAAAATTCAAGAGATGCTTTATGAGATGAAAGTTCAACTCCATCTACTTGTTGAACATTAAAAACAAATATATCAAGCATTCTGGATGCTGTTACCTTTGGATTTTTTTGTCTAAGAGAACCTGCCGCAGCATTTCGAGGATTTTTAAAAAGCTTTTCTTCATTAAGTTCTTGCTTTTCTATAAGTGACAAAAACGATTCTCGAGGCATAAAAACCTCTCCTCTAACTTCAACAAACGGCATTTCTTTTTTTAATCTTAATGGAATTGAACGAATTGTTCTTAAATTTGCTGTAATATCTTCTCCGACATCTCCATCACCACGGGTTGAACCTCGTGAGAATACACCGTTAGTGTATTCAAGTGAAACAGAAAGCCCATCTATTTTAGGTTCAACCACATATATTGGGCTCTCTACAATAGAATTTACACGACGGTCAAAATCATCTATTTCACTTTCACTAAAAGCATCTTGCAAACTCTCCATACGAACTTTATGCTCTACTGGCTCAAACTGACCGTCTGCACTTCCACCAACTCTGTGAGAAGGCGAATCAAGTGCAATTAGTTGAGGATATTCCTGTTCAATATTAACGAGTTCATTCATCAATTCATCATATTCATAATCATCAATTTCTGGGTTATCATCATTGTAATATTTATTGCTATGATAATTCAAAAGTTGAGTAAGCTCTTGTACTCTATTGCTCTTAATCTCAAAATCCGTCATATTAAAAATCCTCCAAAGAGTAAATCTTGTTTAATAAATATAGTATTATTTGCACTAAAAATATTAAGTTATAAAATAATATAATTATTATACCAAAACCATGCCCAAAATAGTATAGATTTTTTATTTTTGTGTAATTACTTTTGGAACATCCAAATTTGCATAAGTATCTGGAACGACACCTACAATTACCGTTTCTGCTATACATACGCTTGTTTTAACCTGTGTTGAGGAAGTTGTTCCGGGAACAACAACATATATATTAGCAGTTATATCTAGCATTATTCTATGAATGGTTTGGTTTATTCCAGCACTTACAAATTTGTTTGTAATCTGTGTTTCTGCATTTCCTGAAAGATTTATATAAATCTTTATCCTCGGTCCTCTACCCGCTAAAAGTTCACTGCCAAAAAAAGAACCCACAGGTATATCTATCCGTCTATTTTGAATTTGTGATATTTTTTGTGATGTTCGAGTACTGATTGCCGCTTTTAACCTATTTATTTTTATTATATCTGTTTTAACGGATGTTACACGGCCTTGTTCATCGTGATCTATAGTTACTAAATCATCATATGTTACTGAATTTTCTTCCATTATCTCATTTATAGAATCATTTATTGCTATAGTCGCAAGATTACTTGCCTGGCTGGCTGCAATTGTTCGTATAAGTGGTCTTACTTTTGCATCTATCAAAACTATAATTATCAGAAAAGCCATTATTCCAACAAATATTTTATAAAACACCTTTTTGGAATTTCTAAGCCTATAACGCCTAATTTTCATTGGGAAACACCCCCAAATCATTTATATGCTGCAAAAAAGAAAAAAGTGAACACCATAGTTAACAATGGCGTTCACTTATATTTATAATATTAGGCCTAAAAACACTTTATTATTAAGTATTGAAATAATATCAAAACTTTATCTAACTGCGCAAAGTAGTTTACCCGAGAAATTTTTTTATAAATATCGGCACTAAATTATGCTTACAGGCACATTTGAGTTTTGATTTAACAGTTTAAAAACTATATTTTAGATTAGTAACTTTCTCGGTAAATATTCCGAAAAGCTAACTTTAAATCTCATAAAAAAATCAAATCCTCAAATTCTTGTGCGAGTGTTGTTCAGGCACACTATAACATCTGTGTTCATTGGAATCACTCACCTTTCGTTTTGTAAGAATAAGAACAAAGTTACCGTAAATAGTGCACGGGGTTCTTCCACCTTTCTTTTTTAAATTAAAGACTAATCGTCTTCTCAATTCCTTTCTCTTACCTTGATTTCATTCTATCATATGATTTAGTTAATGTCAACACATTCGTTAAACATATTTTTATTATTTTATCAATAATTTGTAATTTGATTTTTTTATTGACTATCTCTAAAACAAAAGGTAAAATATAAATATAAACTAAATAAATATTACTTAGTTAGATTTTTAAAGAATATTTTTTAAGAATAAGGAGATATATATAATGGATAAAGAATATAATCCTGATATAATCACAGTTGTTGATGAAGAAGGTACTGAACATGTTTTTGAGGAGCTTGACCGCATTGAAACTGACAATGGAAAATATGTCGCTCTTATTCCATCTTATGACGATAGTGAAGAAATCATCGACTCTGATGGTGAGCTAATAATTCTCAAGGTTATAGAAGAGGACGGCGAATGCTACCTTACTGCTATTGAAGATTCTAATGAGTTTGATGAAATTGGAAAAACCTTTGAGGAACGCCTTTCAGATATGTTTGAAATAACAGAAGAAGAATAATTAAATTTGATTTTTACAATACCCTGCTGAGTTCGATAATTTCGGCTAATATTAACCCAACATGTATTTTAAGGGAGCTTTGACTCCATTAGTGAATTGCAGACCTTCTCAGCTTTTGCTGAAATAAGGGAGCGTGAAGCTAAAGGGCGGGCACCCACCTGCTTAGTATTGCAGGTTACTATCAGTCGCTTCCGGCTTGGCGGGGTTTTGTATTGAATAAAATGTTTGATATTTTATCAAGCGTTTTATTTTTTTTGGCTTTTTTGGGAAACACTTTTATTAATGGAAGTGATATTATCAAAAAGTTTATATATGTTATTTTCGGTTTTTTAATAGGATTTATCAATAGCTTACTTGGTGCTGGTGGAGGTATGCTTGCAGTTCCCCTTTTAAAAAAATCAAACCTTTCTCAAAATGAAGCACATGCAAGTACCGTGGCTGTTATTTTCCCACTTACTATAATTAGTTCATATATGTATATCTTAAAAGGATATGTTAAAATATCTGATGCATTGCCTTTTGTTATATTTGGTATTGCTGGTTCTGTTGTTGGTGCATGGTTACTTAAAAAAGTATCACCAAAAATTTTAAAACGTATTTTTAGTGTATTTATGATTTATGTCGGGGTCAGGATGGTTTTCAAATGACTATTTTTGCTGGATTTTTGTCAGGCATTGCTGGGGCAATGGGGCTTGGCGGTGGAAGTTTTCTTTTGTTATATCTAACGCTTATTATGTCAGTTCCGCAAATAAAGGCGCAAGGAATAAACTTGTTATTTTTTATACCATGTGCTATTGTCTCTATTTTTTTACACAACAGAAACAAGTTAATTTGTTGGAGTATCGTTTTACCTGTAGCACTTGGAGGAATTTTAGGAATTTTTTGTGGACTATGGCTGTTATCTATAATCAATCCAAATATATTAAATAAAATCTTTGGTATTTTTTTAATATTATTTGGGTTAGCCGAACTCTTTATAAAAAAAAGATGACCTGCCTAAAAGCAAATCATCTGATAAATAATATTATTTAAACAAGTTGTTACCTTTTGAATCAATTGCTACCACAAGCGGAAAATTCTCAAATTCTAAAAACTTTACAGATTCGCAACCCAAATCATCAAATGCAATTACTTCACATTTCTTTATACATTTTGAAGCAAGTGCTCCAGCCCCACCAATGGCACATAAATAAATAGCCTTATTCCTCTTTATTGCATCATATACTTCATTTGAACGCTGACCCTTACCAATCATTGCAGAAAGACCTAAATCGAGAAGTTCTGGTGCGTATTTATCCATTCTTCCTGATGTTGTTGGCCCGCAACTGCCAATTGCCATGCCTTGTGGAGCAGGAGTTGGACCACAATAATAAATTGTTGAACCGTCAATATCAAACGGAAGCTTTTCGCCCCTATCTATAATTGACTTTATCCTTTTATGCGCAGCATCTCTTGCTGTATAAACAGTACCCGATAGCAAGACTCGGTCACCTGCATTAAGTGTTTTCGACATTTTTTTTAGTTCATTAGTGTTTAGATTGATTTCTGCCATTATTAAAAACACACCTCAAAATATTATTTATCTTTTTTATTCTTAATTTTCACTCTAACAAGCCTTGATTTACTATCAGTTTCTATATTTTTTTCATTCGGGCTTGATACATATTCATTTACTATATCGTTAATTTTCACATTATTATTTTTATATGATTCATCATTTTCAAACTCAAAAGAAGATGAGTAATCCATTCCAAAGTGCAATGGTTCAAAATTTTCCAAATTTTCGTCTGTTCCCAATGGCTCTGTTTCCAACTCCACATCAGAACATATAGGTTCTGATGAAATAAAGTTTACCTTAACTTGTGGCTGAGAATTTTCTTCTTCAATCTGAACATATTCTCCAATGAGTTCATTTACATTATGTTCTGCGTATGATATGCCTTCACGAGAATATTTCTCAATATTTTTAATCTCACTAGGCTCTCCACTTATAAGATTTTCAAAAATTTCAATATAATCATCAAAGCTACTTACTTTCTCAGATAATAAAGAGTTATCATCATTTAACTCATTATGGTTTTCTTGCTCATGTGAATCATTAATATAGCTATTTATATCTGCAACTTTAACTTCTTTATTTTCATCATTTGTTTGACTTTGAAAATTTTGACTAACAGACATCAAATTCTCTGTGATCTTCTTGATATCAGATGTTAGTTCTGAAACAATTTGAGAAAATCCTATAGAAATATTATTCACATATGACGAAAGATCTCCAATAT
The DNA here is from genome assembly GCA_009930155.1 of Clostridia bacterium. Next base: position 27,100 of record RZYX01000015.1, read on the forward strand.
CCCCTGTTGCTTGCTCAATAGTGTTTTTTGTGGTTTTTGTTATTTGTTCTGCCTTTTCTCTTGCATCATCAAGTATATTCCCCGAATATATATATGCATCTAAAAGCATTGAACCAAACTGCTTTTCTGTATTTTTAAACCTTTCACATTCAACCTGGAAATGTTTCAAAGCTGCTTTAAGCTTTTTATTTTCACTTTTTACTCGCTCAACCTCATCACTATAACCAACTGTGTTTTCGCTCTGATTTAAAGTTTTTGATGAAGGATTTTGAGTGCCTTTATTCATTTTAGACTGATGCTGTCTGCTTTCTATATTAAGTTCATAATCATCAGCCATCTGATTTTTAGATAAAAGCTGTTCTTCAAGATCCTTAATATTTTTAAATGCGTTTGAAAGTTCCTCAGCACTTTTCATAGCAATTTTTTTTTGATTTTCATTTTCTTTCTTTATTTCTTCAATATAGTTAAGCACATCTGCCTTATTAAAACCATATATTGATTTTCTAAACAAAACATCGTCGTTCATAATACATCCACCTTCGTTTAAAAAGATTTAATCCTCAACTCGATTTCAATATTATATCAACAAATTGTTTTAAAAACAACCACACTATAATATTTTAGTAAAATAAAAAGTTATAAAAAGTACAGGCAGGTTTATTCAACCTGCCTGTAAACCATATCTTATTATGCTTTTATTGCATTATCAACCCATTCGAGCACATCATTAAAGATTTCTTCGTTGTTTGTTTCATTAAGTATCTCATGACGACAATAAGGATATATATTATCTGTTACTCTATGTCCAGTTTGACGAAGTTTTTTTATGACTTTATTTACACCCTTACCATAAAGTCCAACTGGATCCATTCCACCAGACATAACAAGAATTGGGAATGAAATTGGAAGATTCTCATACCAACTTGGCTTTGATACATAGTCAAGTAATGTGAACAAATCTAAAAATCCTTGTGCTGTAAAAATAAATCCACATTTTTCATCAGCAATATATTTATCTACTATTTCTTCTCTTCTTGTAAGCCAATCATATGCTGTGCGATTTTCGCACTTTTTGTTAAATCCCTTAAAAGACAAATTATTAAGCTTTTCACTACGATAATGGTCACCATTTGATTTTACAGCATTTTTTGCAAGCATAATTGCTATTGCTGCTGCAGGGTTAGTTGGAGCTGTTCCGCAATAAATTGCAGCTGTTAAAGTATCGCCATACTTTTCAGAAAATCTCCTTGCAATAAATGAACCCATGCTATGACCAAAGAATATATAAGGAATATTTGGATATTGTCCAGCAGCTATATCTTGAAGTTTTTTGCAGTCCTCAACAAAAGCCTCACCTGCAAAATTATTGTCACCAAAATAACCAAGCTCACCAATGTTTGCTATAGATTTGCCGTGGCCAATGTGGTCGTTTGCAAAAACTGCATAACCATTGCTAGCAAGAAAAGTTGCAAAGCCATCATACCTATCAATATGCTCTGCCATGCCATGTGCAATTTGGATTACGCCCTTAACATTTGAAGAATCACTTGGTACCCATGAAATTGCACTAATGTCTGTAAGACCTGTTACCGATTGAAAAGTAATTGTGTTTTTTACTATTTCCATTTTTAATGCCTCCATAAACTTGTGTATATTTTATAACAATATTGAAGAAAAACGAACTTTTCTAATACATATTTTATTGCTTTTATTCAAATATGTCAATGCATTTTAAGTTTATATTAATAATTTATTTTTTATTTTTCTATAATAACATTATAATTTCATCTCCATTTATTATAATGTTAAACATGTGAAAAAAACACACTTATATGTTTTGATTATTTTTTTTAAGAAAGGATGAAAAATAATGTTGGAAAAAGCTAAGTTTTATAGTGAGTTTGAGGGATACAAACTAATGTACTATCTTATTTACACCCAAAATGTTAACGGATTTGGTGTTGGCATAACAAGTCATAAAGATGGCCATTTAAAATCTGCTGAATGCTATAACATAACCACTGTAGAACACGAAGCTTTAGATTTTCTATCTTTTTTAATAAAAACCTCCACCTTTCCAACCACTCTAAATAATATGGTTGAGGATTGGTTGTGGGATAAATGTAATTAATTATTGATTTATCCTCTTTAATAATATATAATTATTATACTTTAATTTTATAAAGATGCTTTTACGGCCGTTCTGGTTGTTTTACTAAGGAGGATTTCTATCTTGATTTTAGTTTTAGATGCAGGAAATACAAACATCACTCTTGGAGTATATGTTAACGAAAAACTTTTATTCATTTCTCGTCTTTCTACTGATCACTCTCAAACTGAGGATCAGTTTGCGATAGATATCAACAGTATTTTCACTCTAAATAACTGTAAACCTGTAGAATTTAGTGGAGCTGTTTTAAGTTCTGTTGTCCCAAAAATCACAGTTGCCCTTAAAAATGCTGTTAAAAAAGTTACAGGAAAATATCCAATAGTTATAGAACCAGGCATAAAAACAGGTCTTGATATCCGTGTTGATAGCCCTGCATATTTAGGTGCTGATTTAGTTGCGGGCTCTGTTGCAGCAATTTCCCAATACCCACTTCCCTGCCTTATAATGGATTTAGGCACTGCCACCAAGATAAGTGTTATTGACTCCACAGGGGCTTTTCGTGGTTGCACAATCTCACCTGGTGTTGAAATCTCTACAAATGCACTTTCTAAACGGGCATCGCAACTCCCTCAAATCAGTCTTGAATCTCCTTCACATGCAATTGGTACAAACACCATTGATTGTATGCGTGCTGGTATTGTATATGGTACTGCTGATATGCTTGATGGTCTTTGCTACAGAATTGAAAACGAATTAGGATCAACTGTTAAAACAATTGTCGCTACTGGCGGCATGGCTAAAGAAATTGTTTCACATTGTAGAAGAAACATTATACTTAATAACAACCTTATACTTGAAGGTTTAAAAATAATATATGATAAAAATGCACGACAATAATTTCGTCAAATTTTGCGTTGCATCCCTTTGGGAGTAACAGCAAGGAGGAATATATATGTCAACAATATCAAAAAACAAGTCTGAAAAGGTCAATGTGCTTTGGATGACGCAAATCGCCGTTCTGATTGCTATCATTTTTTTAATGGCTTTCACGCCTATCGGCTATCTACCAATCAATGCGGGTCTAAAAGTTACACTTATACCAGTCCCCGTTGTTATCGGTGCTATTATTCTTGGACCTGTTGCTGGAGCTGTGCTCGGTGCCGTTTTTGGAATAACAAGCTTTTTGCAATGCTTTGGAGCTGAGCCATTTGGCACTGCCCTATTTGCAGTAAGCCCTGTACGCACATTTTTACTTTGCATGATTCCCAGAATTCTTATGGGTGTTTTATGCGGTCTTATTTTTAAAGCTCTATTTTCTATTGATAAGACAAAGCTAGTTTCATATGGTATTGCAAATCTTTGTGGTCCACTTTTAAACACTATTTTATTTATGAGTTCTCTTTGGATTTTGTTTAAAAATACAGAACCAATTAAAGAACTTGCAAATTCATTCGGAGCAAAAGGCTTTTGGGGCTTTGTTATTGCCTCTGTTGGTATAAACGCTTTAATTGAAGCCTCTGTATGCCTTATTATTGGAACAGCAATAAGTAAAACCTTAGCTGTTTACATGAAAAAACTTAAAACATAAAATTTTATACGGTGAGTTTATTTGACCATATATTTTATTAACAACAAACAGCGCTGTGAATTATAAAATTCACAGCGCTGTTTATTTATTTAAATTAATTTATATC
>RZYX01000314.1 GCA_009930155.1 Clostridia bacterium
CTCCAAGAGTTACAAAATATCCAGGAGAATTTTTTTCTATACCAAAGGCAGTAAATACAGATTTAAGTCCTTCATTTTTTACAGTATCAAAAATCGAGGCAAAATTTGCTCCGCCGACATTTAAAACGACCTTGTCAAGAACTGAAGCGTTTGTATTTGCAACAACAGAACCTGTAATTGAGCCAAGTGAAAGACCTGTAAAATAAATTTTCGAAGGTGCATCAGGTATTCCATCACCATTAATGTCAAATTTTCCGGCTTTAAGACCCTGAATAAAAACGCTCATATCAAAAAAAGACTGATAAAGATTAATTCTGTCCTGTGCAATATTTGAAGTAAGATAATTTGAGCCTGAATCTGAATCATCATCTGGGGTTGAATCCCTGTCTCCATGGAAAGGAAGATCCATTGCAACTACAGGATGATTTAAATACTGCTGTGCAAGAGCATAACCCTGCTCTTTTATTCCGCTGAACCCATGCTGATAAACAACAACAGTGTCGCTGTAAGAGTTGCCATTGTAAACAGCATAAGGAACATCTACATCATCTGGCATCTGTTGAGCCTGAAGTTTTGCAATGCTTGCAAAATCCCATGAAGTAAAGGAATCATTGTCAACAGCCATTGAGGCAGTACGCATCGGGACAACAGATGAGGCTGAAATATATTCATTTGTAACAACCGAATAATCAAGCCCTGTAATTGTCATTCCTTCAGGATCAGCTCCTGCTGCAATTGTCTGAAGCATTACCATAAAATCACTTGTTGAAAGTGTTTTTGCTGCTGTTGTAAATGTGAAAAGAGTTAAAATCTTGTCCCTTGATAAGCCCATATTTGTCAATGCATCAAATAAAGGAGCATACTGAAGCCTTATGGTTTCAAGAGATTTCATTGTTGAGCTTGCAGATGATTCATCCTGATAAAGGGGGTTGGTGCTTTTAAGTATTTCAAAAAGAGGATTTTTATTGACTTTTTCCTCAGCAGAACCTGCAAGTAAAATATTATCTATTACAGCAACAGCATACCTTGTTCCGGGGGAAAAAGGCTCACTTGGATAAATTTTAATAAAATCTCCATCCTGCATTACTATAATATCAGTTTCTGGCTGATAAGTTGACAAGTTCAAGATTAAAATACTTGCCTTTAAAGCATCAGGATTCAAAGCTGTAGATGAACTAAGAGGAACTGCTATTGGAGTATTAGGACTTAATCCCTGGTTTCCGAGCTTATTAACAGCAGTATACAATGCAACTTTTTGAACATCTTCAACACCAGCTGTAGGAAGCTTGCCTCCAAGACCTGCCCATACAACATCATTTGGCATTGGCATAACCATTTCAGAAATGTTTGTTGAAGGCAAAAATGCTATTGCAGGAGATGAAGGAATATAAGCCTTTACAAGAGGTTTCACTACAGATTCAACAACGGTAGCTTCGGCATCTATGGAAGCTATTATTGCACTTGTATACATTGTTATTGTAGGAGGCAAATCTTTTCCTGCAGCCTTAAGATCTGCCATTGTTTCTTCAAAAGCTTTATTTACTTCAGCATCAACCTTGATTATTTTTCCGCTAAGGTTGGTAGCAAGTAAAGTCAAAGCC
>RZYX01000315.1 GCA_009930155.1 Clostridia bacterium
ACAGTAGATAGAGCTATTGTTAGCTCAGAGCCGATAATTAAAGACTCAGAGTTAACAGAACCTGATATTGGTGTAATACAAAAAGATGAAACAGATTTACTACTTGATGACATTCTTGCAAAGCCACTTAAAAAGGAGGAGCAATTCCTAAACCCCGATTTGGCAAAGACGGAAAAAAGCCCTCTGTCCGAGCCTACCTCAAAGAGCAAAAAGACCTTCGCAGAGGGTGTCACGACTGATAAACCATCAGTTAAGGAAAAACTGCGAGAAATTAAATCCCATCGTAAACAAGAAGAAGGTAAATCAGTTTCTATTGATGATAAGGCTAAAGATGTAAAAAAGCCTAACACACAGCAAACTACCCACACTCAGCCTTCACGAAAAAAATCTAAGAAAAATAAGGAGAGATAAATTTATGTATGATATTTATAACGACATTGGCAAAGTTCAGTCCCCCAAAGAAACTAACAATAATAAGCAACCTTTTGATAAACAGGCTTGGGGCGAACGCAAGCAAGCAGAAAAAAAGTTTGCTTACGAAATGATTGATAATGCTGCCAACGAAATTAAGGGAGATACTGAAAAGTTTAAACAGTATCTTGAAACGCAAAGCAGATTAGATAAGTATTCAGTAGCCAATACACTTCTAATTATGCACCAATGTCCCGATGCTACACAATTAAAGCCTGCGGCTTATTGGTTTGAAAACAAAATTAATCTAATAAAAGATACCCCTGGTGTTATTATTTTAGAACCTGCTGGCGAATATGTACGAGATGACGGCTCTACTGCTGTATCGTATAACTCTAAAAAGGTTTTTGATATTTCTCAAACTCACGCTAAGGATAAAGGAAAACCACAGGTCAATCGTGATGAGCGATATATTTTAAAAGCTCTTATAGTAAATCCTGTTGTGCCAATTAAAGCAGTAGATAATTTAACTCCTGATACAATGGGTGCTTGCTATGACGATAAGGAAAAAGTTGTACTTGTTCGTCGTGGTCTTGATAATGCTGACTTCTTTATGTCTGTTTCACAAGAGCTTGCACACGCAGAGCTTGCAAAGAAAGGCAACTATAATCGCAATGAAAGTGGTTTTAAAGCCTACTGCGTGTCATATATGATGTGCAAAAAATATGGCATAGATACTAAGGCGTTTATATTTAAAGAAATGCCACCTAATATTTATAGCAAACAACCAAACGAGGTTCGTAACGAACTATCACAAATTCGCTCAGCAATGAATGAGCTAAACGACAGAATGTCAAAGGCTTTATATCAAAATAAAAAGCCAGTTAACAAAGAATACGAAAGGTAGGGATTTTATGAAAGAAGATAAACGTTACCTTGTGCTTGATAAATACGAGCACGGTATTGTTATTAACGCTCTAAACGATTTACGCACAAAACAGATTAAAGCAGAACGTCCAAGTGACCCTGTTGATGAGCTATTAGAAAAAACTATTGTTGCCCCAAACAAAAGGTTTAGAGTTGTAGAAAAATCTTGCAGTAAGTGTCATGAGGAACGATAGCAATACCCTAACTCAAAACCTTATTCTTTCAGCCTTTGGTATTATTC
>RZYX01000316.1 GCA_009930155.1 Clostridia bacterium
AGTAATAACTTTTAATACGAGAAAATATGTCAGAATTACCACAAAAACCGCAATCAAATATAGGTGCTGTTATAGCCAGTTTTTTATCAGACAAGGCTAAACAGTACGGGATTGAACAGAATAAATTGCTTATTGACAGCAACTATGGAGAAATACGTTTAATGAGATATGATGAAGGTGCTTATGAGAAATGGAAGTATCTTGAAACTATCAAAGAGTGTTTTTAAAATTGGCTATAACGTTTGACGGTAGCAGGAGTACGGGATTAAGTAACTCCACGCTGTCAAAATAGAATAAAGTAAATAGAATGCAGTACATATCAAATAACCACTAACACCCGTATTACTGCTACCGTGTGTTAGGCAACGTTTTTAATTATGACACTAAAAGAATTTAATGGCAAAGAAATTAAGTCATTTAATAATGATGAAGCACAAGTAACTTACACGCCAAATCCAAACTGCAAATTTATACTACAAAATGAAGAGTATTATGGCGAATATTCATGCTATGATAAGTTTTTCATTTTGCATTTAGATGAAAACAATAATGAGATTGAAAGATGGAATGCTTCATCTCCTGCAATATCGTTTATTCGTTGGGCTTGAATGTTGCCTAACACGTTTATATCAACACTTCAATTTTTTGCACCATGTCACAACTATCTAAATATGAACAAAATTCATTAGATAATTTCGAGAAAGCAATCATCGAAGGGAAATTCTCAAACGACGCTCTGGTGCAATTTTTTGAACTTACTGCAACCTATTTGAACATCTGCACTCCGGCAGAATATGCACGGCAAAATGGGCTGACGTATAACGGGGTAAAGTGTAGGGAAATCAGGAAAATTCAGGGGATAAAGTACTTGGTAAATAATTAGAAGATGACAACCCTCGACCATATCACCCGCATCATCGCAGCAAAAAAAGGGAAGGTTTTTCCAGAGCATTGCCAGTTGATCGAACTGATTAACGCAACCGGGAGACCTTTATCAGAACTTCGCCCTGAGTTACTTAGACTGGTAAAGTCTGGCGACATAATTATAGGACAAACCATTAACTCTCATTACATTAAGATCAATGGACGGATGGATTAAGCTACACAGGTCAAGCCTTAACCATTGGCTTTACGCCGAAATTCGACCTCTCACTAAACGGGAGGCATGGGAAACAATTCTTTTGTCGGTTAATTACGACTATACCAGAACATTAATTCGAGGAAAACTCTATGAGTGTGCGCCTGGACAAAGCCTTCTTTCACTCGAAAACTGGGCAAAAAAATTTGTCTGGTCGGTTCAACAGGTAAGGACGTTTTTCAAGCTACTTGAGAATGATCAAATGATAACAACCGAAGGGATGCAATATACAACACGGTTAACTGTTTGTAATTGGGCGATTTATCAGGGATATGCAACAGACGAACAACAGACGAAACAACAGACCGATAACAGACCAATAACAACAACTAAAGAAAGAGAAGAATTATATAACTCTTTAAAAGAAAAAAGTAAAAAAGAAAATTTTTGCGACGAAAGTCACGAAACACAACCTGACACAGAAACCCCGAACCCCACC
>RZYX01000317.1 GCA_009930155.1 Clostridia bacterium
GTACTGCTATGCAACTTTTGCTCTTTTGCTTTTTACTGTACCATTATCCGAAGGAATGACAGGCGTGAATATCAAATCGGTAGCGTTATACGCCTCGGATGCTTAGTGGCAGCGATTGCGTTTTTTGTCGGACTGCTGTCCGTATTCACCAATGTAGTGCTTTATTTGGTCTTACTGTGTCTCTGTGTCTTTGCGTTTTTACAAATCGGACCCGTATTGTACTCGTTGACGCTTAGCATTATTTCTAAATTTAAGCCGAAAAACATGTATTTGCGATTGATAAGCTGTTCGCGAAAGAGGGTTTCTGCGCAACGCGCATATAACGGTTTTGTGATATTTTTTATCATTTTTGTAACAATTCTTCATTATTTTATCGTATGCACAGATATTGTAATCAATGGCTATCGAGACCTCTATGACAGCGAATTAATGGCAATAAGTGTAATGGACGATGCCGATACCGAGGCAATACAACAAATCGAAGGTGTTAACTCAGTAACCCTGGCCGCTATTCAAACCTTGGAGTGTGCCCAAAACGAACCGATACGTATTTGGGGTGTTGATTGCGAAGGGCAAAGAATTTTAAAGAGCTTTCTTTGTCAAGAAGACTGGGAACAGTTCTGTGAAGGACCTGATAATGTGGCAATGGTATCGCATTTGGCTTACATTCATTTAAATCCCAATAAAGACGGTAGTTTTGTTTTGCAAGTAGATAATAGAGAGATAGAGTATATTGCTTGGGTCAATGAAGACCTGTTGTACAACGATGTTGTTGTCAAGCTTTCGAGTGGCATCAACGCGAATGCAATGTTTATCGATGTCGATGGAAACAAATTGCATGAAATCAAACAAAATATTCGACATATCGATACGCGATGGATTGTTTTTGAAAAGGAAGAATTGTTGTATTTTAATGTAAATGTGTCACAAGAACTGTTTGAAAATATCAAAACAATTATGGTCCCGACAATTTTTGGGTTTTTAACGATAGGACTTATCGGAAGTGCCGTTTTGTCATTGGTAAAAAGAAAGAGAGATTATGATTTATTGGATGCGCTCGGATATTCAAAGTACCGTATTCTGGCGCTGGTCAACACGGAAATGTGTATTTATTTTGTCTCTAATTTGCCTATAGTCATCATGGCAAGTGTCGTTATAAAAATAATTCTTGGTGAAATTCTAAATACGGTTTACAGGAGTAATTTGTTTAGACAAAATCTGTTCCCCGACAGCCTCTTCGTAATCGCAACTTGTTTTTTTATCGCTTTTGCAATTTTGTCGTTTGCGGTATGGATGTCGCGAAGTTTAACAAGAAGAAGACCCATATGAGCGTTTAATGGAATATATTCCGTATAAAAACAAGCAAAGTGCTGGTATAATACCTACAATCATACTAAATTCAGACACACATATTGCAGCAACAACAAACCCCAAAAAAAGTATTGCACCTATGGTGGTGACGGTAATTCCATATTTGGGCAAGTTGTTTACATTTATCTTTCGATTTGATACATAGTAAAATATCAATAGAGCCATAAGTACTGTTCCAAGCAGTATATATG
>RZYX01000318.1 GCA_009930155.1 Clostridia bacterium
ACCATATACTAAATATATCGCATAGGTGTTGAGACCAGCCGTGCATACAACAAATTCAACAATCAGAGAAATTGCTATTTTTATTAACATATGCAATTTAATTTTGGGACTGCAAAGTATACCGGGAATCAATCCTATAAGCCCCGATGCAAGCGTAATTAAAGGCAACCATACACCTTTCGGGGTAATAAGAAATCCCAATCCGTCTCCAATAGCGCCTACCAGAAATCCTGCAAACGGCCCCATAAATATCCCTGCAATAAAACAAGGGACATAAGTAAAAGACAGTTTTGTGGCAAAACCGAAATCGATACTGAAAAAGTTTAACACGACATTAATAGCGACCAGTACCGCGATATACGCGATTTTTTTTGTGGTCAAAGTGAGTCTTGGTTTGTTCATGAAAAAAAGCCTCCTTGTTGCAGGAGAGCTCCATTACAAAAAGAAGGTATACGCCTCGAGCAACGGATGCAACGAATCATCGCAGGCACTTGGCCATTCGTCTTTGGACAACATCCCATTCCAAAGCACTAGTAAAACCTTTTGGGGCTTCGTACGCGATTCGATTACTCTGCTGCTTATATTATAACAGAATGCATTTAGCCATGCAATAAAAACCGTCATACTCCCGCGTTTTTTCGGTAATATTATCCATACTATGATTATGCTTGTTGTAATAATTAGAACATTGGTTATCCTTCTCTTTCTGTTATTGGGGTTGCGGCTTATGGGAAAGCGGCAACTCGGTCAATTACAGCCTTTTGAGTTTGTTATTACACTTGTTGTTGCCGAACTTGCAACTACTCCATTAGAAGATATTTCTACACCACTTCTTTATGGAATCGTGCCCCTGCTTACCGTTTTTGTAACACATTACTTTCTTACCTTGCTTTCAACCAAATCTATATGGTTCCGTAAAGTAATGAACGGAAAACCTTTAATCGTAATCAACGAAAACGGTATAGACGCCGATAACCTCAAAAAACTTAATATGGATGTAAACGATTTAATGGAAGGCTTGCGCGCTCAACAGTTTTTTTCTGTAGAACAAATAGCTTATGCCATTATCGAAACAAATGGCAACTTGTCCCTGCTTCAGCGGGAACAGGCAGAAACACCTAAATCTGTACCGTTTTCTATCGTGGTAGAAGGCAAAATTATCAACGCCAATTTGGGGATAAGCAATACCAGTGCAGAACAAATTTACACTTTTTTAAGAGAACAAAATATTAATCTAAAAAATGTCATTTTAATGACAACGGAAAGCAATCGGATTTTTGTCCAACCAAAAAACGAAAAGTACTTTACTGTGGATTTAAGTTGAGGTAATTTATGAACTTTAGAATGATAGTTGCAATTATATTTTTAATTTTGCTATTGGCTTGCGGAATACTTCAAGAGTATTATGTTCGCGGAGTGTTTGCAGATTTTGAAGTTATGTTAGATGAAATTGCAAATACACCCGATGGTTATTATAATTTAGATCTCATTATAGAAACCAAAGATTGGTGGGATAATAAGCATCGAAAAATGGAATTATTTTTGCCGCATATCCCTTTAA